>CAMWUH010000173.1 GCA_947177325.1 uncultured Bacteroidales bacterium | reverse complement strand
ATTCTTTATAGAACGGAGCCTGATAGTAGAGGCCGGTCGCGAATCGGAAGGTCCAATCGGAAAATTTCTCCGGAACAAAGGCAACGTTGGCGCGAGGCGAAACGAGTGTTTCTTTATTGAAAGTCCAATAAGAAACGCGGACACCGGCGTTCAGGGCCCAATAACCGGCGTTGGAGTTAAGACGCCATGTGTCTTGAGCGAAAGCGGAGATACGAGTTGAATTTATGTCGTGTTTTGACGACATTGAATAAATCATCGCGATTTTGTCGGGCAAAGAAGGGAGAGTATAGCCGGCGGAATCGCGCATTTCCCATTCGCGAGTGCGGTCGTGGATTGCCTCATGACTGAAATTGATACCGTAAGTGATATTGTTGTTGCGAATTGCGGTTGTTCCTTTCAAAGCGAATTGGAAAACTGACATTTTCAAACGGTTGCGAGCATGCTCCCAATATCGGCCTACGCCGAGCTCACCACCTATTGCGTTGTCGGGGTTACCTTCGCCGGTAGTTCCGGCTTTGTCAAGCCAATATTCGCCGGCGATGTCGTAAGCTACAAGTTCGTTAGTTAAATAGCCTGAAGCGAGAAGGGTGAAATCGGTGGCGCGAGAGTGTCGGTAATTAAGAGACAAAGCACCGAAGTATGTTTCGAAACGGTCGCGTTCCTGACCGTCGAAATAGACTTTAAATTGCTTTGCGTCGGTGGAAGTACCGAAATTGGTGGTACGGCTTGCCGGAATAAAGTTGTAGTTATTTACAGATATGTAGCCCAGAATGTTAGCGGAGAATTTCTGGCTGAATTTGAAATTCAGATTAGTTTGATAATCAAGGAAATTAGGGTTATATTCACCTTTAGTTTCGAGGGATGAGAGTAGAGTGGAATTACGTTTATAGCGAAATCCATGGAGCTGCGAGAATTTTCTTTTAGCCTGACCTAAGGTGATTCCTCCACCCATGAAGGAAATGTTGACCGAACCTTCAAAAGCTTCAGGCTGGCGATAGGTTATGTCGAGAACCGACGACATCTTGTCGCCATATTCAGCATCGTAGCCACCTGTTGAAAAGGCAACAGAGTTGACCATGTCAGGGTTAATTATTGAGAGGCCTTCCTGCTGGCCCGAGCTGACCAATTGAGGACGATAAACTTCGATGCCGTTGATGTAAACTGAGTTTTCATCGTACGTGCCTCCGCGAACAGAATATTGCGACGACATTTCGTTGGAAGAGTTAACTCCGGCCAAAGTTGTCAACATCGCTTCAACTGAGCCGCCGGTAACGTCGGGCGATAGTTTTGATGCCGATCCATCAATTCTTTGCATCTGATTGGTTTGCTTACGGAAGTCGGTCACTTCAACCTCAGTCAGCTCGGTTGATTTAGGGAGCATCTTTACATTGAGAGTAACGTCGTCGGCCGGGTCAATGAGCTGACGCTTTATCTCATGGTAGCCGATACACGAAAAGATGACATTAATAGTGTCGGTTCGAGCCACTGAAAGTGAATAGCTACCGTCAAGGCCGGTAGTTGCGCCGATTGCAGTGCCGCCAATTCTGACGGTTACAAACTCCATAGGCTCGTTTTCACCTTCGATTACCTTGCCATGAATTCTGACTTGGGCAATAGCAGAAAGCAAACAGAATAGTGATATGATTAATGCTGAAAAGCGTAATTTCATTATATTAGCCAATATTGATTAATTGATTGAGTTGTAGTTAGGGAAACAACGTTATTAATTTAACGCGATTTATGGCTGAAAATTATAGCTAATGTGAAGTTTTTGGCATTATTTCAGCCGAATATAATTTCTATTTAGTAAATTTGTGGATAGAAAAAGATAAGATTTATGAGACCGATAAAATTGTCTTTGCCCGAATTGGCAGGTAATGAAAAAAAATATTGTAACGAGGCAATCGAGTCTACATGGATAACACCGTTAGGACCATTTGTTGACAGATTTGAAAAGGACCTTGAAAACTGGCTGCCAACCGGCCATGTTGTAGCACTAAGCAGCGGGACGGCTGCTATACATCTGGCTTTGGCAGATGCGGGAGTAACGAAAGGTGATAAGGTGATTTGTCAATCAATGACATTTGCCGCTTCGGCTAATCCGATTGTATATCTGGGAGCGGACCCTGTTTTCGTTGATTCGGAATATGACACATGGAATATGTCGCCCGAACTGTTGAAAAAGGCGATTACTCAGCTTTCTGAAAAGCCTAAAGCTATTATCGTTACAGATTTATATGGGATGCCGGCAAAACATGATGGAATCAGAGCTATAGCTGATGAGGCCGGTATTACAGTCATTGAGGATTCGGCCGAGGCTATTGGCTCCAGATATAAAGGAAAACATAGCGGATTGCAGGGTGACTATGGAGTTTTGAGTTTCAATGGCAATAAAATGATTACAACCTCAGGAGGTGGGGCTTTGATTGTGCCTTCATTGAAATCAGCGAAACACGTTTTGCACCTGGCTACTCAGGCGCGAGAATCTACAACTGAGTATTTTCATAAAGAGATTGGATATAATTACAGGTTGAGCAATATATCGGCGGCAATCGGATGTGCTCAGCTTGAGGATTTAGATCGAAGGGTAAAACGAAGAAAAGCTATACATCGCTTATACACTGAATTGCTAAGTGACTGCAAATATATAGAAGTAAAACAAAATCCAAACTGTGATTTTGACTCAAACTTTTGGTTAACAACGATATTGCTCTCAGAAGATTCGCCCCTTTCACCACTTCAATTATGTGAAAGGCTGAAAGAATTAAATATTGAGACTCGCAGGTTATGGCGCCCCATGCACACTCAACCGATTTATGCAAACACAATTTCATTCTTGGACGGAACTTCGGAAGATTTGTTCGCGCGAGGATTATGTTTGCCATCATCAACCACATTGAGCGATGATGAGATAAAATACGTTGCTTCGGAAATTAAAAGATTAATTGAGGAAATCGATTGAAACTCCCAATTGAAATCGTCGGGGATTCAGCGGGTAGTGAGGCATTGAGAAATAATTTTTCCCGGTAAGTCCTTGATTGATGTGCGACATCATCAGATAGAACCGGGCTCGACCTAATTTCATATTGCAATAAAGATTCATGAAGGGATAGTTGCCACAATCAATTTCGTTTTGATTGTAGAAGGCCATTGTTGCAGGCTGATAGGAAACAGCTTTGTAGCGAGTGTAGTAATCACAGTCAATTCCGAATTGCACTTGCAACACCCGGGCAATCTTGAAGTAAAAGTAAAGATTGGAGTAAACAGAAAGAGCGGGAATCGGTAAGGCAGTGGAATTAGAGGATGTTTGGAATGTTATGCGGTTCTCCCAATTGAACGCTCTGTAACGAATGGCTTGATTGAGTGAGGCTGAGAAAACCTGGATATTATCTCGAGCCTGGGCCGGTAAGGCAAGATTGTCAAAATAAACCAGATTCTGAAGGTTTTCTACGCCAACTGTTAAAGACGTGTAGGTAGAAGGGATGGCTAAGGAGCCTCCAAATTTCAACCGACGTGTTTTCCCGAAATTATTGTTCCAAACAAAGTGGTTGGATATATACTGGCGTAGCAGGTAGGGAACAGCTTCATTAGAAAAGTCAATGAATCCGGTTACATCAACTTCGCGCTTAAGCAAAGGAATATGAGCCGTTATAAGACCGGACGCCTTGACTTCACCAATAGCATCGCCTAACAAGCCAAAGCGGATATTGCCGTCGTAAGTCAGCAGTTTGCCTTGTTGCTTGGAAAGCTGTGCACCGACATATAACAAGTTTTGCGATTTAACGCCGGGCATATCTATGAAGTTAAGAGGCTCAAGAGTTTCGGGGATTGCCGGTAGAGTGTCGGGGTCGAGAGTTTGCCGGAAATGGCGATATTCGTGCGTCAAATAAGCCGATAGACCGGCTTTGGCATATTTGTTGAAGCCTTCGAGCAGGGATATGCCGAAAGTGTTGCGGATAGACCAATAAGAAGTTCGGTCAAAAGTGTTGTCGGGAGTGAAATATGTGTCCCGCCAAAATTCTTTGTTTTGGGTTGAATTTCTGTTATTGAAATTATGATGGGCAGCCCGGTAGTCGAGAGTCCAGATGATAGATGTGACCGGCACGAACTCCGTGACAATAGAATCGGGAAATTCTTCAAGCTCTACATCGCGGTAGAAGCCAAGATTATATTTGTTGTTTAGGAACAATTGACCGCCAACGACACGTGAGGATGCCTGAGTCAGTCGCGTAGGAATAATCTTAGTGTCAACTGAGGTTATGCCACCTTGAATTTCTGCCGGGTCGGTAATATACAAATCATCTTCAATCCCGCCATTTTCGAGATTAATTATATTATAGTGATAATAATATCCTTGGAATTGATAGCGGTCGCCAATGTAAGAGCCGGAAAGCCCCCAAGTTAGATTTTTGGCAGACTGATTGGCGTATGAGCCCTTTGAATGGAGATAATCGGCAATTACACCAACTTGGATTTGTTTAGTTGCATTTCCGGAAAAATTGAGCGACAACCTGTCTTGCGCAGTCTGCTTAGAGCCTCCGAAATTATAGGCGAGGAGAGTCATGGGAATACGCGTGTTGTAGAAAGCCATTTTTTCGGCAGACGGAATCCAGTTGCTGATTGCATCGCGGAAGAAGAAGTCACTGCAGGGCTTTCTGTTAAAGAAAATCAACGTTTCGCCCGGGCCACCGAAGTTACCGGTTGTCG
>CAMWUH010000172.1 GCA_947177325.1 uncultured Bacteroidales bacterium | reverse complement strand
ACAGAACACTACATTCCTCATCACCAATTCTATTCCTTCCACCCCAATAATTCATCAGAAAAATGAAATCGTCAACCGGATTTAAAGCAACAGTGCGCCGCGAAATCAATCGCATGACCTCGCGAAAGATGTATCTTTTCGGCATATTTATTGCGCCGATTGCGATAGCATTATTCTTTATGGCCTTGCTCGACCGCGGGCTGCCGTTGCAAACGCCGGTAGCGGTAGTCGACTTGGACCACAGCCAAATGTCGCGCACCGTTTCGCGCTCAATTGCCGCTGAAGAAGTGGTGAAATTGGTGGAATATGATGAATCGTTTACGGCCGCGATGGACCGAGTCAGGAGCGGTGAGATCTACGGGTTCTTCGTTATTCCGGAAAATTTTGAAGCTGACGCTTTGGGCGGTCGCACCCCTACGCTGGAGTTCTACTCCAATATGACCTATTTCGTGCCCGGAACATTCGTTTTCAAAGGGTTCAAAACCGTAACGGTGGCTACATCAGCCGGCGTTATCAAAACCACTCTGGTTGACTTAGGTGTTGACCCTCAGCAAATCGCGCCGTTGTTGCAACCGGTCAGCATCGATGTGCACATGATAGGCAACCCCTGGATGAACTATAACTATTATCTGTCGCCCTCGTTTATCTTCGGAGCGTTGGCGCTGATGATAATGCTGATGACCGTTTATGCCATTACAATAGAAATCAAGCAGGGCACGTCGCCGGAGTGGATTGCAACAGCCGGCGGCCGAATGTCGACAGCATTGATCGGTAAGTTGCTCCCCTACACAGTGCTTTATATCATTGTAGCTTTCGGTATATTGGCCGCTATGTTCGGGTTCCGACATTTCCCACTTAACGGCTCGCTCGGTCTGATACTCTTTGCGGCAGTTCTTTTTGTTCTGGCTTCGCAAGCTTTTGCAGTATTCGTAACGACGGTGGTTCCCAATCCTCGATTGGCATTCAGCATCGTGGCTCTTATAGGCATATTGACCTTCTCGTTTGCGGGCTTTTCCTTCCCGGTCGAGAAAATGTATGGAGCGATAGCGATATTCAGCTATATAGTGCCGGTGCGCTACTTCTTCCTGATTTATATAAATGAAACGCTGTTTAATGCCGGCGCATGGTATTCACGCTGGTATCTGGTGGCCCTGGTAGCATTTATTCCCGTGGCGACCCTCCTTGTGGGCCGATTGAAAAAAGCTTGCCTGCACCCTGTTTACGTGCCCTAAAAACAAAGATAAGATGAAAATTCTCCATTCCATATCAAAGGCTATATCAACTGTCGGAGCAGTGATTTACAATCAGTTCCGACTGGTGTTTCACGATGCCGGTGCACTGATATTTTTCCTCGGTCTGCCCCTCCTCTACCCTATCGTCTACACTCTGATCTACAATCCTGAGGTAGTAGAAAAGGTGGCAGTAGCTGTGGTCGATGACTCTCGCTCGGCTGAGTCGCGCCATTTGGTGCAAACGGCTTCGGCGAGCCCAACGATCGATATCTTTGACTATGCCAACGATATGGCAGAGGCACGCGACATGATGCACCGCGGCGAAGTGTTTGGCATCATGTATATTCCGAGCGACTACGGCACCCAAGTGGCACGCGGCGAACAAGCCAACGTTTCGTTCTACTCCAACGTGGCTCTTCTGCTCCGCTATCGCGCGCTGGCCTTTGCGCTGACTGATTTGCAAATGCACCTGGCATCGGAAATCACTCAAGCAAAAATATCAAACTACGGTCTGGAATCGCTATCAAGCGGCGGGATGCCCATCAACACTGATGCCAACTTCCTGGGCGATACCGAGCAGGGATTTGCATCGTTCGTAATGCCGGGCATTTTAGTGTTGATTCTGCAACAGAGCATGTTGCTTGGTATAGCACTGATTGAGGGTAGCTCTAACGAGCGTCGCCGCAAGAATCATGGCATTGACCCGCAGATGGTAAGAGGCGCTTCGGCCACTGAATCGGTTATCGGCAAAGGGCTATGTTACTTCCTGCTCTATATTCCTATTACAATTTACGTGCTCCGCATTGTGCCCTGGATGTTTAAACTCCCGCAGTGGGGTGACCCGACTCAATATTTGCTTTTCATCGTTCCGCTGTTGCTGGCATCGGCCATGTTTGGATTGGCACTGGGCCCGTTGATGAAAGAGCGTGAAAACGGGTTTATACTCTTGGTTGCCACGTCAATAGTGTTTCTGTTCCTGAGCGGCTTGACCTGGCCTCGCTACGGGATGGCCGACGTTTGGGTATGGATAGGCAATCTTATTCCGGCAGTTTGGGGTGTCGAAGGGTTTATCCGCATCAACTCCAATTCGGCAACATTGGCGCAGAATTCCCATCCTTACATAATGATGTGGGTGCTCACTGTTGCTTACGCCTTGCTTGCAATAGGAATTCATAAATTTCGTCGCTACCGCCAGGCGCGTCAAGTAGCCTCCTGAGATTGGCCTCAAGGCGTGAGGCAGCGTCAGCCCAGCCAACATCGCTACCGATTTCGGCAGAGATTGAAGTAACTCCGCGGTCGGTAAATCCGCAAGGGTTGATGGCATTGAACCGGCGGAGGTCGGTCGACACATTCAGCGCCAAACCATGCATGGCAATAAACCGGCTGCAACGAATACCAATAGCACAAATCTTACGAGCCCGGGATGTCCCGGGCTCTATCCATACACCGGTGGCGCCATCGAGCCTCTCCCCTTTTATACCATACTCGGCGATGGAGTCGATAACTGCCTGCTCAAGCAAATTGACATAAGCTTTCACCCCCAGGTGGCGACGCTGCAGGTCGATGAGCGGATAGGCTACAAGCTGCCCGGGGCCGTGGTAGGTAATATCTCCACCCCGGTCAATCTCGACGAGGTCAATACCATCGGCGGCGAGCCACTCCGGAGCTATCAGGTTAGCGGGGTTGCCGTGACGTCCCAGAGTATAAACCGGAGTGTGCTCAACGAGCATAAGCCATTCGGGCGAAGTGTGGCAGTTGAGTCGGGAATCATTGACCAAAGCATCAAACCGCTCGCGTTGCAACCGGAGCGTCGAGGCATAAGGGGCGTTGCGCAAAATTTCAGTAATCATGGCATTTATTTGATAACGTGGCGCTCGGCATGATACGACGAGCGCACCAAGGGGGCGCTTTCGACGAAATCAAATCCACGCTTCAGTCCTTCGGCTTTAAGTTGGTCAAATACGTCGGGATGGACATATTCGGCCACTTCAACGTGGTGCTCCGTAGGCTGCAGATACTGGCCTATGGTCATTACACGACAACCGGCGGAGCGCAGGTCGTCCATCGTCAGGAGCACCTCATCGATGGTCTCACCCAATCCGAGCATGATGCCCGACTTAGCCACTATGCCGGCGTCGGCGATGCGACGAAGCACCGACAGTGAACCATCGTAAGTGGCCACGGAGCGTATTTGAGGAGTCAGTCGTCTGACGGTTTCCAGGTTGTGAGACATCACTTCCGGACGCTCGGCAATGACTGAGTCAAGGGCTTCGACATTGCCACGGAAGTCAGGCACAAGGGTTTCAATCGTGGTTGAAGGGGAAGCATCTCTGACAGCTCTGATAAGAGCCACCCAGTGAGCAGCACCGCCGTCGGGCAGGTCGTCTCGGTCAACGGAGGTAACGACCACATGACGCAACTTCCATTCGGCAATGGTTGAAGCAATACGGTCAATCTCGCCGGGGTCAAGGGGGTGAGGGCGTCCGGTTGCCACGTTGCAAAAACGGCAGGCACGGGTGCAAATGTTTCCGCCAATCATAAATGTTGCCGTTCCGGCGCCCCAACACTCGGCTCGGTTAGGACACATACCGGAGGTGCAAATCGTGTTAAGACTATGACCGGCCAGGCGATGAATAACGGCCGATGATTTAGCGCCGTTAGGAAGTTTTATTTTAAGCCACTCAGGCATGCGTGTGTAAAATGATGGCATAGATTTCATAAACCGACCTGAAGCCGGCCGGAAGTGATTTTGGTTCAGGAATTTTCGATTGAGAGGTCAGAGTTGAGATAGGTTTCACAGGCAAGAGCAAGCTCATCGTACCATTCTTGTCCGAAGCGGGCCACGAGCGGACCTTTCAGAAATTGATACAGCCTGATGCCGAGTTTGCGGCCCAAGGCCTCCGCAGGCTTGCATATCTTCCAGCGGTGGTAGTTGACAGCCGTGAATTTGGCATATTCGGTTAATCGCAACGGGTAGAGATGGCAAGAGGCGGGTTTCAGAAAATCGATTTTGCCTTGACGGCAAGCCTTTTCGATGGCGCAGAGGCACATTCCCCCTTTGTCGTAGCAAGTGAAGGCGCAATTGGCTCCGTCGATGATGGTTGTCACCAAGTCGCCCTCCTCATCGATATAGGCAACTCCGTTGGTCTCCACTTCCTGACGGGCACGCGGAAGCATATCATCCCATATAGCAGGCAACACCTCTTTAATACGTTCAACCTCTTGGGGGGTGACGGGTGCTCCGGCATCGCCGTCGATGCAACACTGGCCTTTGCAGGCATCGAGGTCGCAGCAAAAAAATTGCTCGGCAAGGTCGAGCGACACAAGGGTATCTTTTATTTCAAACATTATCTCTTCACTTGTTTCAGTGTTCATATATTAAACGGAATTCAAAAAGTCAAAATTGTAAAACCAATCAGGCGGTCGTAGTGCATGAAGCGGTCGTGATGATAGGCCGCTACTATATATTGGTTGAGCGGTTCGTAATGG
>CAMWUH010000171.1 GCA_947177325.1 uncultured Bacteroidales bacterium | reverse complement strand
CAACATTGTTACTTCGCGCCACTTGTTTGGTAACACTTTTCTGTTGATGACCAAAACTATGGCTCGCTTCGGTGTTGAAATTCGATTGATTGACCTCACTGACCTTGAGGCCGTTAAGAAAGCGGTTGACAAAAACACTGCATGCATTTATCTCGAAACGGTCACAAATCCCCAAATGGAGATTGCCGATCTCAAGGAGCTTGCCGAAATCGCTCACTCAGCTGGTGCAGCCTTAGTGGCCGACACCACCATGATACCGTTCACCTATTTCTCTGCACGCGACCTGGGCGTTGACGTGGAGGTGCTCTCATCTACCAAATATATTTCGGGTGGGGCCACTTCGCTCGGCGGATTGGTTATTGACTACGGCACTCTGCCCGGCTTTGACACAATTCTTCGCAAAGAGATGCTGATGAACTTCGGCGCTTATCTCAACCCCCATGCCGCCTATATGCAAACCCTCGGACTCGAAACTCTCGATGCGCGCTATTCGCGTCAGGAGGCAAACACTATGGCAGTTGCTGAAGCGCTGGCCGGTCGCTCCGACATCTCCGTGTGCTATCCCGGGCTGACATCTAATCCGTTCCACGACATTTGCGCCCGTCAATTCGGCAATCGTTTCGGGGCTATGATTACAATCGAGCTCCCATCTGAAGCTGCCTGCAAAGCCTTTATCAACTCGCTGCAGCTGGTAAAACGCGCCACCAACTTGTTTGACAACCGCTCGCTCGCCATCCACCCCTACTCCACGATTTTCGGTACTCTCTCAGAGGCTGAGCGCAAGGCAATGGACGTGTCGCCACGATTAATCCGACTATCCATCGGCTTGGAAGACCCTGCCGATGTTATTGCCGACCTCAACCAAGCAATCGACAAGGCCGTTGCTGCTCAATAACCTGTAAACGTGCAAGTTATGTCAAACTTTGACGAAATAATCGACCGTCACGGCACCGACGCTCTAAAGACTGATGCTCTCGCTGAGCGCTACGGCGATGCCAATCTGACACCCCTTTGGGTGGCCGATATGGACTTCGCCACGCCCCCCTTTATCATCGACGCTCTCCGCCGCCGATTAGAGCATCCCGTGTTGGGCTATACCGTTGAGCCCGCCGACTATCGACCGGCAATCATCGATTGGCTCCGTATGCTCCACGGCGTTGAGGTCAGGCCCGAATGGCTCTGCTTCATCCCCGGCATTGTCAAAGGAATTGGCTTGGCTGCTGAATGTTTCACTCGTCCCGGCGACAAAATCATTATCCAGCCGCCGGTCTACCACCCCTTCCGTCTCGTTCCCGAAGCCTTAAAGCGCCGAGTGGTCTACAATCAGCTGATAGAGTCTCCCTCCGGTCATTATAGCATGAATCTTGACGAGCTCGACCGACTGGCTGCCGACGGGGCCAAGATGCTCATAATGTCATCGCCCCATAATCCGGCCGGCATTGTTTGGGACCGCCCGACGCTGGCCAAAGTGGCCGAAATTGCCTGTCGGCACAATATGCTCGTTATCAGCGACGAAATCCACTCTGAAATGATATTGGAGGGCACTCACACCCCCTTCTGGGCCGTCAGCGATGAGGCTGCCCGTTGCTCGATTACTTTTGCCGCACCAACCAAAACCTTTAATATGGCAGGTGTGGTCAGCTCCTATGCTATTGTTCCTGACCCGGAGTTGCGCAACATATTCTTCCGTTTTCTCAACTCCATGGAGCTTGACGAACCAACTATGTTTGCTCCCATCGCAACAATAGCCGCTTATCGCCACGGCAACCCCTGGCGATTGGAAATGCTCGAATACATCAAAGGCAACATTGAGGCCGTCAGCGACTATATAGCTCAAAACATGCCTCAAATCAAGGTTATCAAGCCTCAGGCTTCTTTCCTCGTGTGGCTCGACTGCCGTGGACTCGGACTTAGCCACGACCGACTTAACCATCTGTTCATTCGCCGCGCTCGCCTGGCCCTCAACGACGGCGAAATGTTTGGTCCCGGTGGCGAGGGATTTATGCGTCTGAACATAGGCGCCCCCCGAAGCGTCATCATCGCCGCTCTCGCCCAACTTAAAAAAGCTATCGACAACTAATTGACTTACACCATAATGGCTGCTACATTCTCTTTCGAACTCCTCCCGCCCCTCAAAGGCAACAACATTGATAAAGTGTTTGGCATCATTGACAAGCTCCGCGAGTTTGACCCCAAATATATCAATATCACCTCTCACCACAGCGAACACGTCTACATGGAGCTCCCCGACGGCTCTCTGCGTCGGCTTACTGTGTTCAAGCGACCCGGTACTGTCGCCATAGCCGCAGCCATTCAAAATCATTACGGCATACCTGCCGTTCCCCACATCATTTGTAAAGGCTTCACCAAAGAGGAGACGGAATATGCTCTGCTCGACTTGAACTTCCTCGGTATCACCAAATTATTCTTGCTGCGAGGCGACAGCAAATCGGCCGACACCCTGAGCCAGGACCCTGAAATCTACAACATCCACGCAACCGATCTCCAGGAGCAAGTCAACCGTTTCAATCAAGGCATAGGCCTTTACGACCTCCCCTTGCAAGGCATCGACAGCCCATTCTCTTACGGCATGGCCTGCTATCCCGAGAAACATGAAGAAGCGCCCAACATCGACTCCGACATTCATTTTGCCAAGATGAAGGTTGACAACGGCGCCGACTATCTGGTGACCCAAATGTTTTTCGACAACTCAAAATACTTCGACTTCGTTGACCGCGCCCGAAAGGCCGGAATTAATGTGCCTATTATCCCCGGCATCAAACCAATCGTCACCTGCAATCAGCTCAACGTGCTTCCAAAAGTGTTCCGCTGCGACCTTCCCGAGCCGTTGGCCGCTGAACTCGCTGCATGCACAACCGACGACCAAGCCAAGCAAGTGGGCATTGAATGGTGCATAGCACAATGCCGCGACCTGTTGGCTCATGGTATCGACGCACTTCACTTCTATTCGCTCATGGCCACCAACTCGGTTGCCGCCGTGGCTCGCGAAATTTTCTAATCGATTAGCTCTCCACTCCCCCGATGCAATTCAACAAAGAGCTATCTCAACGTGTACTCGTGCTTGACGGCGCAATGGGCACGATGATTCAACGCCATAACCTGACTGAAAATGATTTTCGGGGCACCCGCTTCGCCAATCACTCGGTCAACCTCAAAGGGTGCAACGACCTTCTCTGCCTGACTCGCCCTGACATAATTGCCGACATCCATCGTCAATATCTCCTCGCCGGAGCTGATATCATTGAAACCAACTCATTCAATGCCAACACCTTGTCGATGGGTGAATATCAGCTTGATGACTCCGTTGTCGACGAAATCAACCTCGCTGCCGCCCGCCTGGCCCGAGCCGAAGTTGACCGGCTGAAAGCTGAAAACGGTCACATCGCCTGGGTTGCAGGGTCGGTTGGTCCCGGCAACATTTCGCTCTCTATCGCAGCCACCACTGCCGCCGGCCACAAATTTACGTTTGATGAAGTCGCTGAAGCATATCGTCGCCAAGCCGCCAAACTGATAGAAGGCGGAGTTGACCTGCTGTTGCTCGAAACTATCTTCGACACCCTCAATGCCAAAGCGTCAATCTACGGAGTGCGCCGAGCCATCGCCGAATCGTCCCGACCCGACATTCCTCTGATGATTTCAGTAACGCTCACCGAGCGAGGCCGCACGCTGTCGGGCCAGACACTCAAAGCCTTCGTAGCCTCTATTGCCCATGCCAACCCCATTGCCGTCGGGCTTAACTGTGGCTTCGGAGCCGACATGATGGCTCCTTTCATCGAGCAGCTGCAAGATATCCCTTTCTATGTTAGTATTCATCCTAACGCCGGTCTGCCCGACGAGATGGGGCTCTATACCGAAACACCCGAGTTGATGGCCGCAACGATTGCCTCTTATCTTCAACGCGGATGGATCAACATCGTAGGCGGCTGCTGCGGCACTACTCCGGCCCACATTGCAGCTATCGCCCGAGAAGCAGCCAAAGCATATCCTCGCGTAAAGCCGGCCGAGACGCCTGACAATCTCTACTTATCAGGCATGGAGGCGATTTGTGTTTGTCCTTCCGGGCCTTTCGTGAAAGTCGGTGAGCGCTGCAACGTGGCCGGCAGTCGCAAATTCCTCCGTCTCATAAACGAGGGCAACCAATCTGAGGCCCTTGAAATTGCAGCGTCGCAAGTCGACAAAGGCGCTCTCATTCTCGATATCAACATGGACGATGGCATGCTCGACGCCCGAGCTGAGATGGCATCGTTTGTCGAGCTACTTCCTCTCGACCCGAAAGCCTCGTCGGTGGCCGTAATGATTGACTCATCTGACTTCGGCGTTATCGAGTCGGCCATGAAGCTCATACAAGGCCGTCCCGTTGTCAATTCCATAAGCCTTAAAGAGGGTGAGGAAGCTTTTTTATCCCACGCCCGTAAAATTCGGGAGCTGGGCGGAGCAGTGGTTGTGATGGCCTTTGACGAACAAGGCCAGGCCACAACGCTTGAGCGTCGCATTGAGATTTGCCGACGTGCCTACCACCTTCTCACCGAGCAAGCCGGTTTCAAAGGCCACGACATTATTTTCGACCCCAATATTCTTACTATCGGCACCGGCATTGCCGACCACGACCGCTATGCCCTCGACTTTCTTGATGCCGTCAGTTGGATTAAAGCCAATCTGCCCGGCGCGAAGGTGAGCGGCGGTGTTTCTAACCTCTCATTCGCCTTCCGCGGCAACAACCTGCTCCGAAAAGCTATGCACACCGTTTTCCTCGCTCACGCCATCGAGCGCGGCATGGATATGGCAATCAT
>CAMWUH010000170.1 GCA_947177325.1 uncultured Bacteroidales bacterium | reverse complement strand
AAACTGCCACTATCGGTGTTGCAGTACCAAACGTTCCGGTAGCCCGCTCATTGTCAATCAAATCCAGCACCGACGGTCACGAACTGACATGGGCCGAGCCCGACATGTATAACGCAGCCCCCGCACCCTACACCGAATCATTCGAAGAGGCTGAAAGCTGGTCATCAGCAGTAAACGATTGGAAATTCGTGGATATGGATAAAGCTCCTGTCGGCGGTATCAACACCCCCAACTTCCCCGTCAACGGGTTGAAGAGCTGGTATGTTGCCGACTGCACCTGGAGCGGCTTCCCCGAAGAGGGCGCTGCTGCCTGGAAAGGCCACACAGGCAACAAACTCATCGGCTCAAGCTATGCTATGATGGCAGGTCAGAACGTTCAGAGCGACGACTGGGCAATCACTCCCCGCTTGCTTGGCGAAACTCAGGCAATCTCGCTCTATGCCAAGTCATTCTATCAAGGTTTCCTTGAATCGTTTGAAGTTCTTGCCTCTGACGGCACAACATCGGTTGAAGATTTCAAATCGGTAGGCATGGTTTACGACGTGCCCTTGTCATGGACCCTCTATCGCTTCATGCTCCCCGAAGGCACAAAATATGCAGCCATCCGCAGCCGCTCGATCAACAAACATCAACTCTTCATTGACGACGTTACATTCATCCCCTCCGAGGGTGAAGCAGCAGTGCTTGAGCATATCGGATACCACGTTTATCGCAACAACGTGCGCCTCACCTCGGCTCCCATCCAGGCAACTTCGTTTGTTGACACAGACGCCAACCCGGCCCGCACTCATTCTTATTTCGTAACCGCTGTTTACGACAAGGGTGAATCTCGCCCCTCTAACCGCGTAGAGTCAACTACAACAGGTGTTGACAGCTTCGGCGATGATTCCAACGTTACAATCACAGCTGTTGACGGTGGTGTGGTAGTTAAGAATCTCGCTAAAGGTGAAGTCGTTGTTTACTCGGTTGATGGCCGCGTCATTGCGCGTGTAGCAGCTTCAGCCCGCGTGAAAATCAACCTCGCTCCTTCAATCTACATTGTTAAGGCCGGCCAGAAAGTGGCTAAGGTTATCGTGAAATAATCATCAGGTCTTAGCAATTTAAGATAATCAGATTAACGGCGCTGCCGAGTGTAAAAACTCGGTGGCGCTTTTATGTTAATTAAAGGATTAGGGATTGAAAAAAGGAAATTATTTAGTAATTTTGCTTGAAAATAAATCAATCATAATCTTTAGCAACAAAATGACAAGTTTTTTGATAGCGCTTGCAGTGCTCGTAGGGGGTTATTTCATCTACGGCGCTTTGGTAGAGCGCATTTTCAAGATTGAGCCCGAGCGCGCCACGCCCGCTTATTCAATGAATGACGGCGTTGACTATGCCCCGATGGCCACATGGCGCGTGTTTCTGATTCAGTTTCTCAATATAGCCGGGCTCGGGCCGATTTTCGGCGCGATAATGGGCGTTATGTTTGGCCCTGCAGCTTTCCTCTGGATTGCGTTCGGAACAATTTTTGCCGGAGCAGTTCACGATTTTATCGCAGCAATGATTTCGCTGCGCTCGGGAGGTCTGTCGCTTCCGGAGTGTGTAGGCGAGCAGTTAGGCTCCGGAGTGAAGCAGACGATGCGCGGTTTTTCGCTCGTGTTGTTGATATTGGTTGGTGCGGTTTTCGTCGTTTCGCCGGCTGATTTGATAGCGCAAATGACTCCCGGCGTGTTCAATAAAATGTTTTGGATTGGCGCCATTTTCATCTATTATATTTTGGCTACGCTATTACCGGTCGACAAGCTTATAGGCAGGCTGTATCCGGTGTTTGGCTTCGCGCTGCTGTTTATGGCTCTTGGATTGCTGATAGCGTTGCTCTTGGGCGGTCATGAAATCCCTATGGGCTTTGCCGACGGATTGACTAACCGACAGCCCGATGCCGATAAGCTGCCGATCTTCCCGATGATGTTTGTGTCGATAGCCTGCGGCGCGATTTCAGGTTTTCACGCCACACAATCGCCAATGATGGCCCGCTGCCTGAAGAATGAGAAGTTGGCCCGGCCGGTGTTTTACGGGGCTATGGTGGCCGAGGGTATTGTGGCTCTGATTTGGGCTGCCGCCGCCATTACCTACGTAGGAGGCTACGAACACCTTCAGCAATATATGGCCGAGCATGGCAATTCGGCGGCCGATTTGGTAAAGGAAATTTCAAGCAACTGGCTCGGTGCGATTGGTGGAGTGTTGGCACTCTTGGGTGTTGTGTTCGCCCCAATCACTTCGGGTGACACTGCGCTGCGCTCGGCCCGACTGATTACTGCCGATTTTATGCACTTGAATCAGAAATCAATATGGCGCCGCCTACTGACGTCGTTGCCATTGTTCGGGTTGTGCTTCCTTGTGATGCTGATTGACTTCAATGTGTTGTGGCGCTATTTTGCGTGGTGCAACCAAACGCTGTCAGTGTTCACTCTTTGGGCCGCAACAGTCTGGCTTGCGCGAAATCGGCGAGCATATATTATCACATTGTTGCCGGCGCTGTTTATGACGGTTGTTTCCGTAGCTTATATTCTCTATGCTCATCGTCCTGAAGGCTTTGGGTTGGGATTGCCTGTGGCTCTGACGGCAGGTGCCATAGTGGCGGGAGGATTCTTAATCCTGTTTATGCGCTTTTTGCGCCGTCGTGAAGGTGTTTGTAAAGGCTAAATAGGGTTCATCGAAAACAATAAAGCAGCGGGTCGCTATCGTAGTTGATAGCGACCCGCTTGTGTTATTAGCGTTTAGCGGCCGTTGGCCGGCTGATTATCTTTTCGTTAGTCCTGAGGTTGGAAGAACACGATACGGTTCCAGTCGTTGGTGGTGTAAGGTTGAACAGATGAACCTTCAGCTGATACTTTCAAGCGGTCGGCAGCGATGCCATATTTTTGAGTCAAGGCGTCGGCAACGGCTTGTGCGCGGCGGAGCGAAAGTTTCATGTTGTAAGCGGCTGTACCGGTGTCTTTGTCGGCGTAACCGATTACTTTGATTTTTACATCGGGGTTAGCTTTGAGGTATTCAGCCATGTTGTAAACGTTGACCATTTCTTCGTTAGAGATTTTTGAAGAGTTGATTGTGAAGCGAACGGTTGACATCATGGGGTCGTTGGCGGGAGTTTGCACTTCAACGGTTTTTTCAACTTCAACTACGGTAGGTTCGGGGCAGGGGAGTTGTGACTCGGCTACAGCGAGAGCGGTTGCAGTTGCGGCGAGGTCGGCACGGAGGTTGTTGATCTGGCCGTTAAGAGAGTTGATATAGGCGAGGTCGCTGCAGGGGTCGTAGCTCTTGAAGTCAGCACCGCCAATGTTGAATGAAAGACCGCCGATTGCGGTGATATCGATGTCGATGGGTCGGCCAACGGCGTCGTTGTTGAAGTTATCGCCATAGAATGCTGCGCGTCCTTCAAAGAAGAGGTCGGCATATTGGCAAAGGCGGAAGCGAATTTGCAAGCCTGCTGAAACGGGGAGGGCCCATTCATTGGTGCGGATTTTGCCGTCGCGCGACTCTACGTTAGAGTGGGGAGCATCGAAGTGGTAAGCGTAAGTGCCGCCGATACCAACGAAGGGAACGATTGAGAATACTCGACGAGAATTAACACCGTGGAATGAGTTAAACATATCCCACATCAAATCAAAGTTGGCGTTGGCCATGCGAGCTTTAGAGTAGCCGTAATTATCCCAGTGCATTGCACCGTAGTTGAAGCCTAAGCGGAGGCCAACGTATGGATTGAGCCATTTGCCGAAGCCAACGTTGTAGGTGGCTGTGAAGTGGGTTTTAGGGTCGGCTGCGCCTTCAGCTTTGCCGCGTTCAAACAAGGGGGCATTGATGCCGGCACCTAACTGAATAAACCAATTGTCTTTGGCCGATGAGTAATATTTCGGTCCGCAGTCAAGATTTTGGATGGAGGTGACTGTTACATCTTCTTCAGCTACTACAACATCTTGTGCATTAGCTTTGGCGCCAAACATTGCAGCTGCGGCAACGGCGGTAACAACAAGTAACGATTTTTTCATACTGGTAGTCGTAAATTTATTAATTAGTTAAAACATGAATTTACCGGGTTAATAGAGTATGGACGCTCAAGGAGGGAGGGGAGGGAGAGAGGAGAATGGGTAATACCCCGCGGGAAGGGGTAGTCACAGTTGGAGAGGGGAAGGGGTGTTTTTGAATTTGCGCAAAATATTGTTTTACTATTATCGCCGGTTTTCATTTCTGATAATTGCTCGGGGGAGATTGAGGAGATGAGTAGTTGCGTTAGAGTTGAGGGAGAGGTGTGAGCAAACTCAGTTTTGTTGTCAGCGACATAATTGTAACAAGTTTACAACAACGATTGTTCAGCATGGCCTTTCGCCGGTCTCGTCAATTACTGATGAAGGTCCTATTACTACATTATTATATATAGTGCTTTGAAAAAGCGATAAAAAAAAGGAGTTGTAATATCGTTATCAGTATGAGAATCAGGATGAAACATCAAAGTTTCAATTTTTAGACAAAAATGTGTGTAACGATATTACAGAATTGACGATTTTTTAGCGCAGGATAGTGAAGTGTACGTTAAATGTAATGGAAAAGGGTAGTTATAGGTTGGTAAAAGCTGCGATTGTAATATGTTTTGTAACATCAAAATGGCTGTTTTTAAAATGTATGTAATGTTACGGCAAATTTTTTATAAAAAATTTACCTATTTAAAACGTTCAAAATCAAAGATATAGCAATTGTTGTAAAATATTATTGTAATTTTTTTGAAAAAAAGTTGCAAAATATTTTGGTGGTTTAAAAATAAGTTGTACCTTTGCAATGTAGACGTAACACAAACACTACTTGAAAAACATCACAAACTACTAAAAACTTTCAATCATGGCAACTCAAAATTTTCAATC
>CAMWUH010000169.1 GCA_947177325.1 uncultured Bacteroidales bacterium | reverse complement strand
AGGTCTCGTCGGCCGGGATATGTGTATAAGACACAGGTTTACGGCCGGACCGGGGCCTACTGGTGCGCCGGGATGTGGCGGACGAGGCAACGGAGGAGCTGCGGGCACCATTACGGGCGGGGGCACGACGGGGCCGGTTTGTATGGTCTGGGTATAGGGAACGTCAACCAACTGTTTCTTTACGGTCAAGCCAATATTGACAAGAAGCGGAGAATTGACATCTTCGGTGAAGCCACGCTCAACCATTTGCTCGCGAATCGCGGCAGCGATGTTATAATACGACACCATCGACATTCCCGGTGGAAGGTCGCCATCCCGGGGCGTTACCATGCGGAAAGTGTGATAGGAACTAAGGTTAGCGCCAACGTATGATTCGCTGTTGGTTAGCGTGTAGCTGCTACAACCCGTCAGTGCCGTGGCTGCGGCTATCAACACAAATAAAAAGCTGAACGTTTTTTTCATAATATTCTGATAAAAAATAATATTCTGATTAAAATTATAATGATATAATGCCGAATTGGGGCGAATTGTTTACTTCAGAGCCAAAGTAGACTTGACCTCGGCGTCTATATTCGCGATTTTAACACTTGGAGACTAAACTGTTTCCGACGTCAGGGAGTTATATTTTATATGGATTTTTCATGCATTTTCTGCATAAAATCTTGAAAAGGATACTGTTGAAAGAAAATCAGTAGAAACTTCCTACTATCAAACGGCAATAAACTCCCCCCTTACTAATATCAACTGAAAAACACGCTTCACTATGGTTAAGAAATCTCTCATCATGTTGTTTGCGCTGATGGCTACCGCTTTTGGCGCTGCGGCTCAAGTGGTTACCACGTCACCTGCACCCCTGCAGGAAGACTCGGAAAATGTAGTCATTTATTTTCATGCCGACCAAGGCAACAAGGGACTGATGGGTCAATCAGCCACTGCTGCTCTTTATGCCCACACGGGCGCTAACGTTGTCGGCGCCGACGGCACCGAGCGCGAATGGCAGTATGCCCCCACGTGGGGCACCAATTCGGCCAAATATAAACTGCAATACGTTTCGCCCAATCTATGGAAACTGGTGATTGGCAATATCCGCGAGTTTTACGGAATTCCGGCTGGCGAAACCGTTACGAAACTGGCATTCGTGTTTCGCAACTCCAACGGCAGCAAAGAGGGTAAAGGCGAGGGCAACAGCGACATATTTGTCAAAGTGGTCGACTCCGGGCTGCAGATTGAGTTGACCGGCTCGGTTAATCCCGGGTTGCTCAACCCGGCCACCTCCGTAACGTTCAATGCCTACTCAACCGAAACGGCCGACATCATAATAAAAGCCGGCTCTGCAACCATAGCTTCAGCATCGGCTGCCACCACCGCTTCGGGCAACTTCACCTTTACCGAGGCTGGCGACTACACCGTCACTGCAACAGCTACAGCCGGAGGCAAATCAGTCAGCCAATCACTGAGCTACACCGTATTGCCGCCTTCGCCCGATCCTATCACCTCATCATCAGTTCCCGCAATGGGAGCTACCCGCAATGTCGACGGCACAGTGACTTTCTGCATTGCCGCTCCGTTGAGCCACCGCGCAATCATAGTCGGCTCGTGGAATGAGTATGCCATCACGGCATCGCAAATGATGCAGCCCGTCAACGTCACCATCGACGGTTCGGTATTTAAATTCTTTACCATAACTCTCCCTGACATTCCTAAAAACGAGCCTGTTGTCTACTACTACAATATTGATGACACCGCCGTTGGCGACCCTTACGCTCACTTGGTACTCGACCCCTGGAACGACAAATACATCGGCACCGAGATATTCCCCGAGTTGCCTCAATATCCCTTTGACAAGGTCAATAACGTGCCATTGGCAGTGTTTCAGGACAATTTAGGTGAATATGAATGGCAGGTCAACAACTTCAAGGGGCCTGACAAGGACAATCTCGTAATCTATGAGCTCCTCTTCCGCGACTTCACCGGCACCGAGGGGAAAGCCCTCGGCAACGGCACCGTGCGCCGGGCCATAGAAAAACTGCCCTATCTGAAAAGTCTCGGAGTCAACGCCATAGAGTTGCTGCCAATCAACGAGTTCAACGGCAATAACTCTTGGGGCTACAATCCCAACTTCTACTTCGCCATAGATAAAGCCTACGGCACCCCGGCCGACTATAAAGAGTTTATCGACCTCTGTCACCAAAATGGCATGGCCGTGATTCTCGACGTGGTGTTTAATCAGTCCGACGGACTGCATCCCTGGTATCAGCTCTATCCCGCCGGCTCCAACCCATTCTACAACGAAACCGCCCCCCACGCCTACAGCGTTCTGAACGACTGGAATCAAGGCTACCCTCTTGTGCAGCAGCAATGGGACGACGTGCTCCGCTACTGGCTCACCGAATATCGCTTCGACGGCTTCCGCTTCGACTTGGTTAAAGGCTTGGGCAACAACGACTCTTACGCCAGCCCCTCCGACGCCTCTACAAATGCCTACAATCAATCGCGCGTTGACCGCATGAAACGCCTCCACGACGTCATGCGCAAAGTCAATCCCGATGCCTACTTCATCAACGAAAACCTTGCCGGAGCAAAGGAGGAGAACGCAATGGCCGCCGACGGCGAGCTTAACTGGGCCAATGTCAACGAAGCCGGTTGCCAGTTTGCAATGGGCTATTCAACCGACTCATCGCTTAATCGCATGTGGGCCGTAAAAGACAGTCGCACCGCCGGCTCTACCGTGGCCTACCTTGAAAGCCACGACGAACAGCGACTGGCATACAAGCAAAATATGTTTGGTGCTACAGGCGTTAAAGGCAACAACGACGTGTCGTGCCGTCGACTCGCCTCGGCTGCCGCGCAGATGATACTCGTGCCGGGCTCCCACATGATTTGGCAATTCTCTGAAATGGGTAATGCCGAAAACACCAAAGACTCCAACGGCGGCAACAACACCAGCCCCAAAACCGTCAACTGGGCGCTCCTCGACAAACCCGCTAACGCAGCACTGAAAAACTGCTACAGCCGGCTGATTGACGTGCGCCTCAACAATCCCGACCTTTTCGCCTCCTCTGCCAACTACACGTTGAACTTCAGCGGATGGAGCGGTCTGCGAAGCGCATCCTCATTTGCCGGCGACAAGGAGATTTACCTCTTTGTTAATCCTTCAGTGACTGCATCAGCATCGGCCACCGCCAACTTCCGCTCAACCGACGCATCGGCCTACCGCATTGTTTCCCAAGCCGACGGCATCACTCCCACCATCGACTATGCCACCAAGCGAGTAACCCTGCCACCTAACAGCTATGTCGTAATCGCTTCAAAAGCAGTTGTCGGCATCGACAATATCCTTGACGACAACATCGACTCCGCCGACTCCTCTCTGCAAGCATATAGCCAAGATGGCACACTCTACGTTACCACAACAGGTGCCGAACAGATTCACGTCTACACCCCCTCGGGCATCAAAGTCGCAACCTCACGAGGTAACCTGCAGGCCGATCTTCCGGCCGGCCTCTACATTGTGACCTCAGCCGGCCACTCAATCAAGGCGCTCAACCACTGACGATAACACCCGTTCAGCAACCGCCTGACCTTCGGCGGGCTACAACAGGTATCGCATCATATATCCACAGAGCGACTACATAGAAATCGAAACCCCACGATACGCGAGGCCCCGCAGAGGCCGAGTCTTCGTGGGGCTTCAAGATTTAATATCCTCGTAGAGCCTCCCGAGAGTAAACTCGTCAGAGTGCCATTCTTTAAAGTAAAATCGCGCCAAAGTTTAAAGTAAAATCGCGCCATTCTTTAAAGTTGACTTGCAAAATTTAATTTAATCACTTAATTTTGTGCAGAATAAATCAGAAATAAAAAATCTGCGCGAAAGTATTGGTAATTCAAAAAAAAGATGTAACTTTGCACCGCTAAATCATTCCCAACCGGGTTGTAACGATAAGCGGAGGCCGAAGATAGCGCCACCCACCCGGCGGATTAACCTGTAAAACAACAAAATAACAGATGTACGCAATTGTTGAAATCCAAGGACAACAGTTCAAAGCTGAAAAAGACAAGTTCTTGTATGTTCACTATCTCGGCGATGCCGTAAAAGAAGGTGAAGAAGTGGTGTTTGACCGCGTTCTCCTCGCTGACGCCGACGGTGATGTAAAGGTAGGTGCTCCCACCGTGGAAGGAGCAAAAGTAGTTTGCGAGGTTGCCCTCCCCCTCGTTAAAGGTGACAAAGTGATTGTTTTCAAGAAAAAACGTCGCAAAGGCTATCGTCGTAAAAACGGCCATCGCCAATTCTTCACCAAA
Organism: uncultured Bacteroidales bacterium; assembly: GCA_947177325.1. Classification (GTDB taxonomy): domain Bacteria; phylum Bacteroidota; class Bacteroidia; order Bacteroidales; family Muribaculaceae; genus JAGBWK01. The sequence goes on along the minus strand of CAMWUH010000169.1, from coordinate 614 downwards.
GTTGTGATTAAAGATATCAATGTCTAACCCCCTAAAATCTTAAGAAAATGGCACATAAAAAAGGTGTTGGTAGTTCAAAGAACGGCCGCGAATCAGAAAGCAAACGACTCGGTGTTAAGATTTTCGGCGGTCAGCACGCTAAAGCCGGCAACATTCTCAAACGTCAACGCGGTACAGTTCACCACCCCGGTGAAAACGTAGGCATCGGCAAAGACCACACTCTCTTTGCTTTGATCGACGGCACAGTGGTGTTCACAACCGGTCGCAACGGTCGTCGCTACATCAACGTAGCTCCCGAAGCATAAATCACACACACTACCAAGCGATAAACGCCCCGACACGTTAACTTCGCGGCATTCCCCCTATCGCTACAAAGCTATAAAAACCCGATGTCCGCAATCCAAAGCGACATCGGGTTTTTGCTTTCGGTGCTATCTTTGCTATTGCAGCCTTTTGGTTTATTCCGGACCAGTCGCAAAACCCGGTTAAAATATTAAAAACTCGAGCAAAGAATTTGTCTTCACATTGAGCTGCGTAGCAGCGACGTTTATGCCAAAGAGGGTGTCGCAGAACCCTATTTTTAGCGATATTCCAGCAAATATCATATCTAATAA
>CAMWUH010000168.1 GCA_947177325.1 uncultured Bacteroidales bacterium | reverse complement strand
GTTATAAGCCGTGACGTTGCCGTCGGCGGCGTCCTGCAGCAGCAGATACCCCTCGGGGGTAACGCCTGCGATGGAGGCGCTTAATCGGGTGCCGTCGGGCAATCGCCAGCCGTAAATGCCGTTGCGCCGCCACAAATGTCGCAGATATGCGCTTCTTAACCCGGCGGGCTCGGCCACCATGTCAACAACCCCCTTGATAGCCTCTGACAGACGCTCAAGCAGGGGGCGCAGCGGGGTTTCGCGCCCGGTCAGCATAGCCATCGAAACCGGATTAGGCCCGGCGTTGCGAAACACGATTTGGTTCACGTTGATGCCTACACCGATAATGGAGCGCGCAATCATTGACGCTCTGAGCGAGTTTTCTATCAGTATGCCTCCGAGCTTCCGATTGCGGTGATAGATGTCGTTGGGCCATTTAACGCAGAGGCTGTCAGAGTCGGGGAGCAGTGGAGCAAGGGCGTTTCTGACCGCCAAGGCCACGGCCATCGACAGCTGAAATTGGTCAACGGCTCTTAGCTCCCGTGGCTCTACCACAACGCTGAATGTCAGGTTTTTCCCCGGCTCTGCCTCCCATGAATTGCCGCGCTGGCCCCGTCCGCCGGTTTGCCGATGCGCAACAACGACATCGCCCGCCCTCATTTCTGAATGTAGCTTGGCGTAGTTGTTGGTGGAGTCAACTTCAGGCAGCTCTATAATCATTGACTGCCGGCTGATTAATGAATGGAGAGGGTGCGCGTTCCGTCGTCGTTGACGGTTATATCTACATTGACTGTGTCGTCGGGCAGCAGGTCGCTTACGCGGTCGGGCCACTCAATCAGGCAAAGTGCACCTGAGTCAAGATAATCTTCGATACCCATGTCGAGGGCTTCGTCGAGATCTTCTATGCGATAGAGGTCGAAGTGATAGATCAGTTCGGCGGTAGTGTCTGAGCGATATTCGTTGACTATGGCAAAAGTGGGCGATGAGGTTGCCTCTTCGGGGTCAACGCCGAGCTCTTGGGCCAAGGCGTTGATAAAGGTGGTTTTGCCGGCGCCCATTTCGCCGTGGAAGGCATAGACGGTGCGGTCGTCCATCAGCGATGCCATCTCTTTGGCTGCGCGGGGCAGGTCGTCGATTGATGCGATAGTGATTTGAGTCATAGCGATATAGCGATTGATTTGGTTCAACTTGTTATTTTGGCGATAGAGTCACTAAGGGCACTAACATCTCCTCCATCGACACACCCCCGTGCTGAAACGTGCCGGTGTAATACTGCACGTAATAGTTGTAATTGTTGGGATAGGCGAAGAAGTCGTCGCGCCCGGCCAATACGTAGGCCGATGCCACATTGGGTCGTGGCAACCCTACGGCTTCCGGGTCTTTGATTTCCATCACCTGCTTGGCCTGATAGTTGAGCGAGCGCCCTATTTTATAGCGCAAATTAGTGTTGGTGTTCTTGTCGCCTATGATTTTAACGGGGCGGTCCACACGAATAGTTCCGTGGTCGGTTGTGACTATTATCCGGCTTCCTTGCGCTGCGATGGCTTTAAACAGGTCGAGAATCGACGAGTGGCGAAACCACGACTCCGTTATCGACCGGTAGGCCGGATCGTTTGATGCCAGTTCGCGTATCATCTTCGACTCGGTGCGGGCGTGAGAAAGCATATCGATAAAGTTTATCACTATGATATTGAGCTTGTTACCTTTGAGGTTGGAGAGCCCTTTGAGCATGCGGTCACAACCCTGCGAGTCGTAGATTTTGTTGTAGCTGAAGCGACATTGACGGCGGAATCGTTGCAACAGTGTTTCCACCATTGGCGACTCATTGAGGTTTTTGCCCTCCTCTTCATCTTCGTCAACCCATAGGTCGGGAAACATCTTCGCAATCCGTCCCGGCATCAGCCCGGAGAAGATGGCGTTGCGGGCATATTGTGTGGCCGTGGGCAATATGGTGGTGTAGAGTTGCTCCTCAAAGGTAAAGTATTCGCTCAGCAGTGGCTTTACGGTTTGCCATTGGTCGAGGCGGAAGTTGTCGATGAGCAGAAAATAGAGCGGGGCGGAGTCGTCGGTCATGGCGTCGAGCTGTGGCAACACTACGCGCTGCATCAGCGTGTCGCTCATCAGCGGGCGGTCAACGGCATCTCCCTGAAGCCACGAGGCGTAGTTCGATTTGACAAACTTAAAGAACTCCCCTTCGGCTTCGCGCCGTTGCATTTCGAGCATCGGGGCCATATCGGTGTCGGCCTGCGTCAGTTTCAGCTCCCATTTCACTATTTTGTCGTAGAGCGCCATCCAGTCGGTCAGGGTCGAGGCTGTGGCTATCTCCCCCGCTATGGCCTGGAATTGCTGCTGATAGTCGGCCGTAGCCTGGCGGGCCACTAAGGTGCCTCCATGCAGGTTTTTCTTGATGGAGAGCAATATCTGGTTGGGATTGACGGGCTTTATCAGATAGTCGGCGATATTGTTGCCCACAGCCTGGTCCATTATGTTCTCCTCCTCGCTTTTCGTAATCATGATGATAGGGGTGGTGGGGGCCATCATCTTCAGCTGCTGGAGGGTTTCCAGTCCGGTCAATCCGGGCATGTTTTCGTCGAGTATGATAAGGTCGAAGTGGTTGCCGTCAGCCACTAAGTCAATGGCGTCGCGACCGTTATTGACCGTTGTCAGGTCATAACCTCTGGCGGTCAGAAACATTATGTGGGGCTTCAACAGGTCAATCTCGTCGTCGGCCCAGAGTATTTTGTTGGCGTTCATCTCAATGGGGTGATATCCTAATATTTAAAGGAGGAGCCGCCCAAAAATTCGCGTAACAGCGACGTTGGGGGTATGTCGTTGATTTCTATCGGTATGAAGTAGCTCAGGAATTTTCTCAGGCGATATGCTTCGGCATATTGGGGCACGTCGTTCGGAAAGTTTCTCAGCAACTCGTCGGCGTAGGGCTTCATTACGGCCAATTCAAATATCAGCGACGAGTTAAACGTAACGTCGGCATTCTCCTGATAGGGGAAAATCCACCGCTCCTCGCCCCGGCGCACCGACGGCCAGCGCTTTATGGTTTCCAGTGCCGAAGTGCCGCGATATTTGTGGTCGCGCACAATGCGGCGCAGCAGTCGGTTGTCGGTCGTCGGCACCCAGTTGTGGTCGTCTATGGCAAGCGTGGTCAGGGCCGAAACATACACTCTGAACTTCATCCGCTCCTCAATCGAGGCTGTCAGCTCGGGGTTCAGTCCGTGTATTCCCTCGATGACCAGCACGTCGTGTGGGTCCAGTCGCAGTTTGTTGCCTAAATATTGGCGCTTGCCGAGGGTGAAGTTATAGGTGGGCATATCTATCTCGCGCCCTTCGAGCAGGGCATTGAGGTCGGCGTTGAATTGCTCCAGGTCAAGGGCGTAGAGCGATTCAAAGTCGTAGTCGCCATCGATGTCGCGCGGGGTGGCTTCGCGATTTACGAAGTAATCGTCGAGCGAAATCATCTTTGGCCTTAGCAGATTGGTCATAAGATAGATAGACAATCGCTTGGCTGTTGTCGTTTTGCCCGATGACGACGGCCCGGCTATCAGCACTATTCTCGCGCCTCCTTCGGCATATCGTCGGGCTATTTCATCGGCTATCGCGGCTATTTTTTTATCGTGCAATGCCTCAGCCACATTGATAAGGTCGGCCGAGCGCCCGGCGAGAGTTGAGCGGTTGAGCGACCCTACGTCGCTCACTCCTATGATGTGATTGAAATCTACGTAATCTCTGAAGGCGGCATACATTTTGTCGTGGGCCACCGGCTGCTCCGGCTCGCTTAAGTTGGCTCGTGCCGGTGGCATCAGCAAAAAACCTCTGTGATACGGGCGCAGCGCAAATGTGCTGACAAGCCCGGTGCTTGGTGCCAAAGGTCCGTAATAACTGTCGGCCAAGCCGTCGAGGGTGTAGTAAACGGTGTAAAGCTCATGGATGGTTTCAAACAGGGCAACCTTGTCGGCCAAGCCCTGACGCCGGAATATCTCGATTACATCCCGGGTCAGCTCTTCGTGGCGCACAAACTCTATGTCGCGCTCAGCTATGCTGTGCATCGCGGCTTCCAAGTCGCTGACCACCTGCGCCGTGACTTCAACCCCCTGCAATTTACACAGGTAGCCCCCTGCTATCGAGTGGCATATCTTCAGCTCGGTGCCGGGGTAGAGCTCGGTAACCGCCTTATAAAGCATCATCGACAGAGACCTGACGTAAACCCGCCGTCCCGACGGATGCTCTACGCCGATAAACTCCACTTGCTTCGGCGCAAACACCTGATAGCAGAGCGGCTCGGTCTTGTTGTTGACCTTGGCGCAGATGGGGGTGGCTGCTCCGGCGGAGGCGTTGGCGCGCCACAAATTCATAAGCGACTCACCGCCATTGACGCTCACCTTCTTATCGAAATTCTTTAGATATACTTCCATAGCTTTTCTTTCAGTTACCACAAAAATAGCAAAAAAACACCTATATTCAACCCACAGATAAGATTTTTTTAGTTTTTTACCTTATCCACTTGCACATCTCCCGTTATCTTCCGTAATTTTGCATCCCCATTCCCCATCTTCCACATCCCCTCAAATGAACATCAACCTCCAATCCACGGCCGACGGCTCCCCAACGCTTTATCTCCCTGACCTCGACGAACACTACCACTCCGTCAAAGGTGCTCTCGCCGAGAGCCTCCACGTTTACGTCGACTGTGGTTGGCGCTATCGCGCTTCATCTCTCTCCGAGCCTCGCCCCCTGCGCGTGTTTGAGGTCGGCTTCGGCACCGGCCTTAACGCAGCCCTCACCGCCCAAGCGGCCCTCGCTGAAGCAATCCCAACCCAATATTTCTCCATTGAGCTCCATCCGCTCAACGCTCCCCTTACCCGCCAACTCCTCGATAGCCAGCCCGCCCGACTTCGTCCTCACTTCCGGGCCGTCAATTCCGCCCCTTGGGGC
>CAMWUH010000167.1 GCA_947177325.1 uncultured Bacteroidales bacterium | reverse complement strand
GCCTATAACTATATTGATGTGGATTGGGTTGAAGCCGCCCACGGACGCGCCCCCGCATTAGCCACCGCCATCAAACGCCTTAATCCCTCGAAGCTCGTCTTTACTTATCAAGGCGATGGCGACCTGGCAGCTATCGGAACTGCCGAAACCATCCACGCTGCCAATCGTGGCGAAAACATCACGATTATATTTATCAACAACGGTATATATGGCATGACCGGCGGCCAAATGGCACCCACTACTCTTGAAGGCCAAAAAACCGCGACCACACCCTACGGGCGTCGGGCCGACCTTAACGGCTATCCTCTTAACATCACTGCCCTGTTAGCTCAGCTGCCCGGCACGTGCTATGTTACTCGACAAGCTGCCCACACTCCGGCTTCTATCCGTCATACCAAAAAAGCCATTGAAAAAGCTTTCCGCAACTCAATGGAAGGTAAAGGCACTTCGGTTATTGAAGTTGTCAGCACCTGCTCATCAGGGTGGAAAATGACTCCTGCCAAGGCCAACGAATGGATGCAAGAGAATATGTTTGAACACTATCAGCTCGGCGACCTTAAAAACGTCGATGCCAACAAATAAGCCTCAATGAAAGAAGAAATAATTATAGCCGGCTTCGGCGGACAGGGCGTGCTCTCAATGGGTAAGATTCTCGCCTATGCCGCCTTGATGAACGATAAGGAAGTTACCTGGATGCCATCTTACGGCCCTGAACAACGCGGTGGCACCGCCAATGTAACCGTCATCGTTGCCGATTCACCCATTTCATCGCCTATTGTCGATTCTTACGACACAGCTGTTTTGCTCAACCAGCAGAGTATCGATAAATTTGAAAAAGCGGTGAAACCGGGCGGTTTGCTCATTTACGACCCTTCGGGTATACATCACCCGCCTACACGCACCGATATCAACATAGTAAGCGTCGATGCTCTTGGCGCTACAATCAATCTCGGTAACGCCAAAGGCTACAATATGGTAATGCTCGGAGCATTGCTTGGCCTGAAACCTATAGTTAGCCTTGACAACGTATTGTCCGGGTTGAAAAAAGCGCTTCCCGAGCGTCATCACCACCTTATTCCCGTCAACGAAAAGGCTTTAGAGGCCGGTATGGAGCTTACACAACAGGCATAAATCCGCAAAATCATCATTACCCTATCCCCATCACTCAACGCCTAAGGCATGAAGCAGTTTTTTGCAGTACTTCGACGTTTCGTCCCACCTTACAAAAAATATCTCGCCCTCAACATTTTCTTCAATTTGTTGGCGGCGTTTCTAACTTTGTTTTCTTTCGCTCTGATTATCCCCATCCTGGAGATGCTGTTTCAGGTCAAAGAGCAGGTCTACGAATATATGTCAATGGGGTCGGCGTCGCTCAAAGATGTAGTTGTCAATGACTTTTATTACTATGTGCAGCAGGCAATCACACGTTGGGGCCAATCAACTACGCTGGCTATGCTCGCCGGAGTGCTGATTATCATGACAGCGCTGAAAGTAGGGGTTACTTATCTGAGTGCTTACTGCATAATTCCGATGCGATCGGGCATCGTGCGCGATATTCGCAACTACATGTATGCCAAAGTAACGCGGTTGCCAATCGGATTCTTCACATCGGAGCGCAAAGGCGACGTTATGGCCAGAATGAGCGGCGACGTGGCCGAGGTCGAAAATTCAATCACCTCGTCGCTCGATATGTTTTTTAAGAATCCCATCATGATTATAGTTTGCCTGGTGATGATGTGCTTAATCTCATGGCAGCTAACTATTTTTGTGCTCATTCTTCTCCCTATTGCAGGCTACATTATGGGCACGGTGGGTAAAAAACTGAAGCGTTCATCGCTCGAGAATCAAAATCAGTGGGGCACTCTGATGTCAAACATCGAAGAAACCCTATCCGGCCTGCGCATTATCAAGGCCTTCAATGCCGAGGATAAGGCCAACGCTCGTTTCCGTCGCGAGAATGAGCGCTTCTATCACTTGAGCAACAAGGTGGCCCGTCGTCAGTCATTGGCTCACCCGATGAGCGAATTTCTCGGCACAATCGCAATTGCCATAGTGTTGTGGTTTGGCGGAGCGCTGATTTTGGGCGGTCACTCCTCGATGACTGCACCCTCATTCATCTACTATCTCGTAATCTTTTATAGCATCATCAATCCGGCCAAGGAATTGAGTAAAGCGGCCTATGCAATTCAAAAAGGACTTGCCTCGATGGACCGCGTCGATAAAATTCTCAACGCCGAAAACCCCATAAAGGACCCGGCCACTCCTGAAAAAATCGAACGGCTTAACGGCAACGTAAGCTATCGCAACGTTACATTTGCTTATGGCGATGCTCCGGTGCTCCACAACGTCAACCTCGACATTCCCGCCGGCTCTACGGTTGCCCTTGTTGGCCAGTCAGGCTCGGGCAAATCAACTATGGCCGACCTCTTGCCGCGCTTCTACGATGTCAATGAAGGCTCGATTACGGTCGACGGCGTAGATGTGCGCAATCTCCGCGTCCACGACCTCCGCTCTTTCATGGGCAACGTTAATCAGGAGGCAATTCTCTTTAACGATACCATTTTCAATAATATAGCTTTCGGCGTCGACTCAGCTACTGAAGAAGAGGTTATTGCTGCTGCCAAAATTGCCAATGCTCACGACTTCATCATGGAAACCGAGCAGGGCTATCAAACCAATATCGGCGACCGGGGCAGCCGACTCTCAGGCGGCCAACGCCAGCGACTTTCCATAGCTCGCGCCGTGCTGAAAAATCCTCCTATGCTTATCCTTGACGAGGCCACATCGGCTCTTGATTCCGAAAGTGAAAAACTCGTGCAGGAAGCTCTTGACCGACTTATGAAAGGTCGCACCACTTTGGTGATTGCCCACCGCCTGTCAACCATTCGCAACGCCGACATTATATGCGTGCTCCACGAGGGGCGCATCGTAGAGCAAGGCACCCACGACGAGCTCCTTGCCCTCAACGGCTACTACACCCGTCTGGTTGAAATGCAAAACCTCTGATTTCCACTTTGAGCCACTTCTTAGCGTGCTCCCCAAAGGAGCTTGTCGCGGAGAGTGGCGAAGAAATTATGCCCCGGTTTGCGCACAATTTTGACCACAAACGGCGCCTTGGAGAGGAAAAGCGAAACGCCCGCAGGAAGGGTGACGGCGCGTCCGTCTAGGCTTACCCGATAAGTTGAGGCGCGCGAAGTGGTTTTTGCTTCAATAAGTGAATTGTCGTCGACGATTAGCGGGCGCATCGTCAGGGTGTGAGCTGCTATGGGGGATATTACGAAGTTAGGCGCCGACGGCTCAACTATCGGACCTCCAACCGAAAGGTTATAGCCGGTTGAGCCTGTGGGGGTGGAAACAATTAATCCGTCACACAGGTAATCTGCCAAGGGTTTTTGGTTTATGCGAGTGTCAACGGTAATCATCGATGCATTATCGCGCTTTTGGATAGTCACTTCGTTGAGAGCGTATGGCCAAGTGCCGAGGTCGCCGTTCAGAAGCTCGACTTGAAGCAACGTGCGCTCCTCGATTTCAGCATCGCCGGCAGCGAAGCGGTCAATAGCATCACAAGTTTCTTGGAGATTAAAGGGGGCCAAAAAACCCAAATGTCCGGTATTGACTCCGATAATAGGCACTTCGCCCTGACCAATCCATTCGGCCGTGCGCAAGAATGTGCCGTCGCCACCTATGCTGACAGCCACATCGCAGCAATCGGGGTCGCCATCTTCAATTTCATAATCAGCAAACTCCGGAGCGAGTTCCCGCAGGTAATCACGCAATTTGTTGTGCATTATCACCTTGTCGCCTCGCCGGGCTATATGGCTGAGCAACTGCATGATTTCGCTGATGTAGTCGGCTTGATGGCGATTGCCGTAGATTGCTATTTTCATTGGATTGAATATGGTGGATTGATAGGTTGACGGGTGAGGATTTTATCGGTTTTATTTTTGAATCAGCTCTTACACCTCAAGCATGCGCAGAAGGTGGTTAATGCGGTCGCGCGCGGTTGCATCGGTTGTGAAGTCATCGGTGTCATCGCCGACGCTCTTACCTTTAGCTTCGAGCACACGATAGCCATAGCGTTCAAGCGAACGAGCCACCGCCCCTGCATCGCGGCGGTCAACGCGCAGGTGCACCATCAACTCATCGTGGATTGTGCGATTTTCCATAACGTTGAGGTTGAGCAAATGGGCATCGGTGTCCTCAACCGCTCGCGCTATTGTCGACGCTAAATAATCAGCCGGAGTGATAGCCACAACGAGTTCCGACCCCTCGCTGACGGGGGGCAAAAGGCGCTCCAGAGTGACGCAATCTCCTAAAATTTTATAATTATCGTCGTTTAAAGCCAATTTAATTTTTATAGGTGGTTATCTTTGACTAAATTTGTAGACTGAAATGGTGAGTGGCATTCTATTCATCACAGTCAGCCCTCTTGCTAAAGCGAGTTAACGGCAACTTTAAAGCCACTCAACAAATTTAAGAATAAATTTTCGGTCTTACAACACAGATAATGAAAACTAATTTAAGTGTCAACATCAATAAGGTTGCAACCCTGCGCAATGCGCGTGGCGAAAATGTGCCTGACGTGGTTGACTTTGCCAATTTCTGCGAGGAGCTCAAAGCCGATGGCATCACAGTGCATCCCCGCCCCGATGAGCGCCACATTACTCGCCAAGATGTTTTTCAGCTTCGCCCGGCAGTCAAAACCGAATTCAACATCGAGGGGTATCCCTCGCCCGAGTTTATGGACCTCGTGCTTAAAATCAAGCCCGAGCAAGTTACTCTCGTTCCCGACAAGCCGGGCGACTTGACCAGCTCGGCCGGCTGGGAAATCCAGCCTAACTTTGACTTCCTGTCGTCAATCGTTGACCGCCTTCATGAAGCCGGTATTCGTGCTTCAATCTTCCTGGGTACAGACATCGACAACATTAAACTCGCCGCCAAAACCGGTGCTGATCGCGTAGAGCTTTACACCAAGCCT
>CAMWUH010000166.1 GCA_947177325.1 uncultured Bacteroidales bacterium | reverse complement strand
GTGTTGTCCTGGTTGATATCCTCGACATCGGGCACCGAGCGGGCCGACTGATAGAGCGCGTCGGGGGCATCCTCGGGCGAGAGCGAGTTGCCCTCCACGCCGTTGTAGCGCTTGTAGCGTTGCAACACCGAGAGGCGCTGCTCGTCGTAGTCATAGCCGCGATAGAAGTGGTAGTTGTCGCCGGCGGGGTCGTTGAACGGGGAGAACTCATCGGCTACCATTTCATCGACAGTGACCGGGTCGAGGCGCTGACGGAGGCGATTGAGGTAAGACTCGTAGGAGGGGAAGCCGAATTCAAGGTCATTTTTCAAGCCGTCGAGGCCAACGTCTTGCAGCGAGCGGGAGCCTGAATTGGTGTCGAATGAGTAAGTCAGTGAGTTTTGGCGCGACACGTTGCCCCACACGGTTTGAGTCAGGAATTGGTCGTTGCCGTCGACGGGAATACCGTTTTCGTAGCTTTTGAGGCCGTCTTTGAGTATATCTTCGGAGATTTCGCCAAGGTTGATGTAGAAGTCGCCACCCTCATAGTTGGGGTTTTCGGGGTCGAGGAACGGGTTCATCATCCAGAATTGGATATACTCGATGTTGGCCTGCTCAAAGTTGGAGTTGTCGATTTTGCGCATTATACCGCCCCAGCGTTTCTGCGGGTTGAGCAGATTGCCCTTGGAGTCGATATTGTCGGCGTCAAGATTGTAGGGGCCGCGTTCCGAGGGGTAGAACGATAGGTTGAGCGTTTGCACGATGTTGCTTTCGCCGTAGGCCAGCTCGCGGCCGGGGAATATTTCGCGCGAGGTCACTTCACGCACGTAGGGATTTGAGAGCTGCTTGAGGTCGGCACGGATGTAGCCGGGGCAGAGCGATGAGTTGCGGTCGGTAAACATGCGGTCGATGGTGTACCAGTTGAGCAGCGCACGGTTCTTACCGTAGTCAACGTTATCGGCTAATGCGGCTTCGGGAAAGAGGGCACCGGGCGAGGGGTCGTAGGGGGTAGAGGCCAGGAACCATGAGTAGGGAGAGCGAAGGTCGACACCGGTCTGGGCGTTCTCGAAGTCGTCGACATAGCTTGAGCCTGCCGATGAACCGCTCTTCTGTGCATGGGGAATCAGCTTGGCATACTCGGCGGTGACGGCTATGCGCGAGGGGGCCGAGGCATTGATTGTGGGAACTTTGGCAAGCAGATTGGTCAGCCACGGCAGGTCGGCATTATAGGCGACGTTGAAGCCGAGCATCGAGTTGTTGATGATTTCATCGCCAATGTTGACTTTTTCGGTCAGCGCCTTTTCAGAGAAGTGAAGCAGTGTGGCGCCAACATTGAGGTTCTTGCTGAAAGCGTATTGCAAATCAAGGCCTAAGAGCGATTTGCGCTGCATGGAGAAGAGCGACTGATTTTCAAGCGTCACTGAGATTGCCTGACCGGAGTCGATGATTGACTGATTGGTGATGGTCACGATGCCCATCGAGTAGTCGACGGTGTAGTCGGAGTTTTCGGTGAGCCTGACACCGCCAGCGGTCACCACCACCGAGCCGCGGGGCACGTTCATGGCGTTAAGCCTGATTTGCGATCCGGATGATGCTTGATATTGGCCTTGGATAACGAATTTGTTTTTGTCGGCAAACTGGCGGGCCACAACGAGGGTAGAGTCATACAGCTCTTTGTAGACATACTGCGCTGCCACCGAGGGATTGCCTATCTTACGCTCCAGATGGGCGCCGAAGGGCTCTGTCACCGGGAAGAAAATCTTGCCTGTAGAGGGGTCGATGGTGTAGCCGTCGAGGAAGTCGAAGAAGCCGTCGGGGTTGCTTTCCTGATTGGAGTCGAGGCGGTCAAGACCCATCACCTGGAGAATGGTTTGATTGTTCAATCCGCTGACGGGCAGATAGTTGATAAGAGTGCCGGTGGTGTCGGAGAGATACTTGATGTTGAGGCGGAAGTTGGACTTCTGCACTTGGTAAGCCCCGAGCGAATAAACGTTTTTCATCATCAGTCGCCACAACGGTTTGCGTGGGTTGATGGTGGTGGCTTTAAGCATTTTGAGGTAGAGCGACTGGTCGGTGGCGGTGATGTCGGATGAGAACTCGCCCACCTGGTAGACTTGACCGTTGTAGGTGTATTGAAACGCCACGGCGAGCACCTCGTCAGAGCCTATGGCCGCTTTGGTCGAGATGTAGCCGAGGGTGGAGTTGAGGGTGTATTCGCTCGACGACAGCAGTCGGGCCGATTCCACTTTCTCGTAGTCGGTGCCCCCCTCGATGCCGTAAGCCCGCAGAGGTTCAAGCGCTTGGGTAACGGTGTTGATGTTTCGGGCGTCGGGGTAGTCGTTCTTTATGGTCGAGAGGAGGTTGTTGGAGTTGTTGGAGGGTACATCGACCGATGATGTCGGATACCAGTAGTCGTTGGTCATCGATGAGGTTTCGCCCAGGTCGGCAAAGGCAACGAAGTTGCGCGCCTGCTCAAATCGGCTGTTCTTATTGGTTATCCACACCTCGATGCGCGTAATCTGTATGCCCGAGGTAACGAGCGGCAGGCGCGAAGCAAACTTATCGTAATTGTCGTAGAAATATTGGGCGAGGAAGAAGTGGCGGTTCTGGTCGTAGTTGTCGATGTCGACGGAAAAATCAGTGGTTTGAGCGCCACCTTTGGTGTTGACGGTGCGCGACTCGGAGTTCTGCTGCGAAATAAGAGCGGTGGCAGTCAGTCGGCCGAACTGCAGCTTGGTTTTCAGACCGAAAAGGGCAGTAGAGCCTCTGATGAGCGACGACCCGGTGGTCATCGACACATTACCCGCCTCGATTGATTTTACGATATCGTCCTCGGTGCCTTCGTAGGCGAGTTTGAGGTTTTTGGAGTCAAAATCAAATGTGGCATCGGTGTTGTAGGTCATGTTAAACTTCAGGCGGTCGCCCACTGAGGCGTTGATAGTGGCCTGAATTTTCTGGTCGAAGTCGAAATAGGTTTTTCGGCGAGCGGTCAGTGAGAGGGCGGGGTTGTCGGTCTTGTTGGAGTTGATGCCCATCTTGAGCTGGATAGAGCCGGTGGTGCGCAGCGAAATGCCACCCGGGCCGAAAATCTTCTCCAAGGGGCCGAGAGCGAAGTTCATGTCGAGCACGTTGAACGGCTCCTTGGTCGCCTGCTCTTCAAACATCTGTCGGTTTCGCTCCTGATAATAGCGGTTCATCGCCTCGCGAAATTGCCAGTCGTTGTATTGCTTGGGGTTGAGGATAAAGGGGGTTGTGATGTCGTATTTGCCTAACTGAGTGTGGACTACATAGGTGTTGGTTGCAGGGTCGTACTCGGCGTAGGTTGAGATATTGGAAGGAGTCGAGAGGTCGTAGCCAAACTGAGCCTCCATCAAGTCGCCGTAGCTGACGGGGACGGTTTGTTGCACGTCAAACGGCATCATGGCCGTGTCAGCAAGCTGAGTGAGTGAATACGACGGGGGTGGAGGAGTGATACCCTGAGGCTTAAGCAGCTGAGCCGAAGCGTTGTCGCGACCGGCAAACACGACGACAGTTACCGCGACCAAGGCCGCAGCAACCGCTTTTTTCAGTGATTTATATATGACCGAGCGTGACAAAAGCTGATTGGCAATGAATGGTTTGCGTTGGCTCGCAAGAGCCTCCCGAGCCTTCTGACGACGCCGACTCCTACATCATGGTCAAAGCACGCTTGATTGCAGCCTCAACCTTGATAGCCGGGTCAGCTTCGAAAAGCTTTCGGAGCACTTTTACTGACTGCGGCTTCGGGAAACCGAGCATCAGCAATGCGGCCAAAGCTTCATCGTAGGCATCGTTATTGGCTTCGGGTTGTAATAATAACGTTTCTGACTCAGGTTTTATTTTATCCTTGAGGTCAACAATTATGCGCTCGGCGGTTTTTGCGCCGATGCCCTTGACGGCCTTCAGCTGCTTGACATCGCCCGAGAGGATAACGGTTTGAAGCTGAGCCACCGAGAGCGACGACAAAATCATGCGAGCCGTGTTGGCCCCAACTCCCGACACACCAATGAGTTGGCGAAACAATTCGCGTTCACTTTCCTCTATAAATCCGAATAGCAGCCACTGGTCCTCGCGAATAACCTCGTGGAGCAGCAGCTTGGCTGTAGGTTTGCCTTGCAGGGCAGTGTAGGAGGGGAGGGTAATGTTGACGTTATAGCCCAGGCCGCCGCAGTCAATCACTGCAAAGGTGGGCGCTAATGAGGCTATCGAGCCTGAAACATATTCGAGCATAATCGATTAGGAATTAATTGGTTGTGTTTTGAATTGAGGCCAAAAAATCGGCCACCACAAAGGTGCTTCCGCCAACGAACACCATTCCCCGGGTGCCGGCTGCCGCTTTGGCTTGATTAACGGCTTCGGCCACGTTGGCAACCACTTTGCCGTCAAGGCCTGACGCTATGGCTCGCTTGGCCACTTCATCAGCCGCCATTGCACGAGGAATGGAGGCTTGAGTGAAGAAGTACAGGGCGTCTTTGGGCATCAATTTGAGTATAGCGCTTACATCCTTGTCGTTGACGAAGCCTATGACCATCGCTAATTTGCCCTGCTGCTTAGCTACTTTAAAATTTTGCAGTCGGAGAGTTTGCGAAAGCCATCGCCATCCACCCTCGTTGTGGCCGGTGTCGCAGATAACCGTCGGATTATCTCCTACTTTCATCCATCGGCCCATAAGCCGGGTAAGCTTCGTTACGTTGGCAAATCCTTCGGCTACGGCATTGTCGGGAATGTCAAAGCCAATCTCGCGCAGCTCCATAACAGCTGCCATGACGTTGGCTGCATTCTCTGATTGGTAGTCGCCGGTAAGCTCCGAAGTGATGTCGCCGAAGGGGGTGGCAGGGTAGAGCACGGCGTTGCCTGCCGGGAGGTGTATAGCGTGCTGGAAAGGCTTTTCAGGTCCTTGGCTGAATATCAAACGTGAATTTTGCTCCGCCGCCTTGTCGACAAACACCTTGAGTACCTCCGCGCTCGTAGGGTTGCCGATGATTACAGGCACTCCGGGCTTTATAATTCCGGCTTTCTCCG
>CAMWUH010000165.1 GCA_947177325.1 uncultured Bacteroidales bacterium | reverse complement strand
GAGTTTGCCGGTGGGGAAAGTCAGGTTAACGAATCCGCAGTTGGCAAACACCGAGTCGCCCTCGAAAGCAATGTCGTTGTTGAAAGGATAATCGGCAAGCGAAGAGCAGCCTTTGAATGCAGATTGCATAAGCGCTTTCGGAGCTGAACCGTTGTATGTGACTTGATAGAGCGACGTGCAATTCTCAAAAGTGCGGGCGGGGATGGAGTTGATGCTACCGCGGAAAGAGACGGTTGTCAAATCGGAGCATCCGTAGCAGATAGCATCCCCGATGACGTTGACAGAAGTGGGCACGGTGATAGAAGTGATGCCTGAATTGGCAAAAGCCTTTTCGCCGATGCTTGTTACGTTGTTGCCACCGAAAATCACCACTTTGATATCCTTACAGTTGCGGAAAGCGTTGGCATAGATCATGTCGCATGATGCCTGGATGGTAACGCTTGTAGATGAATATTTCGGAGGGCAGGCAACAAGTGCGTTGTAGGAGTAGAGCATTCCGTCGCGAGCTTCGATATTTTTCACGCCGGTGGCCTCGATAGTTTCGATGGCACGCAATTTAGGCAAATTATAGAAGCAAACGCTCGCCCCGACATTGACCGATGTGGGGATGCGCAGGGTTGCGATTGTGCTGACACCGCTCAAGGCGTCGGAGCTGAGATATTTGATAGCTGAAGGAATTTCAAAGATGGTGGAAGGACACGAAACCCCTTCGGGCACACGATAGAGAGTGCCGCCATCGGCGCTGGTCAACAGACCCGCTGAGGTCGAGGCGAATACGTTGCCGCCCGACACGGTAAACTTCTTCAGGTTGGGGCAGTTGTTGAAGTTGTTGATATTGGCGATAGTGTTGCGGCTTACTTCGCCGATTTTCATAACCGAAGAGGGGATAACGATTTCTGTTACGGTGGGCATATTTTCGATGGCGTTGGAGGCGATGGCCGAAACGGAGTAGCTGACGCCGTTGTAGGTGGCGGTAGAGGGGATTGTCAGCACACCGGTTACGGTCGAGCCTGTCCAACCTACGATTGAGCAGGTGCGGGGGCCATTGTCGTAGTTGCCGTAAACGAAATCGGCGTGAGCCGCAGTTGCGCCGGCAACCAGGGCGAGGGCTAATGAAAGCGATTTGATAAGTTTCATTTTTTTCAGGAGGTTTAGCTATGATGGGGATTGATTAGTTAAAATACGATTTTTGAGGTTTCGCAGCCGCGACGCTCAAGGTAGAGCCGGCCTTTGGCGGGATTGATTACACGATGACCCCGGAGGTCGAAGTATTCGGCAGTTATAGCGTCAGCATCGGCCTCGACGGCTTCGATGCCTGTTGCGGCAAAGTCTTCGTTGGTGTAAAGATTCTCGAAGGGAACGCCATCGACTGCATAGTCAATCTTGATGGTTTTGAAATCGGCTTTTGCGAGCTCGGTCGAGATGAGTGAAGCGGCCGGATCGGCCCATGATTTTTCGTCGTTGACAGTTACCTTGTTGATTACCACGCGGCCGGGGAGGTTGGAAGCGGCCATGAATACAACCGCATTGTTTTGCACCATAACCTGCAGGTTAATCATTTCTTTCAGGGTAGCCTTCACTTTCAGCACTTCGCGGTAGTTGTCATAAGCCATCGGAGGCACGTAGTAAGTGGCACCCGTGTAGAGGTAATCTTCCGGCGGGGTCATTGACTCGAAGAAGAATTCGGGTTTGAGTTTGGCTCCGTCTTTTAGCTCGAATGCCGGTGCAAGACGATAATATTTCCCTCGGCCTTTGAGGTCTTTACGCATGTAGATTGTAGGCTCGAAGGTTTGGTTGCCTGAGTAGACGAATATTGGTTCGGTATTAACAACGGTGTAGCTGCCGAAAGCAATTTTTTCGAGGTTGCAAGGATTACCGAAATAGAAATCTTCTGATGCCAGATTGTTGGAGAAATTGGTGAAACGTGGTAGATACAGCTCTTTGAAGTTAGGGCAGTTGAAGATGAAATGGTTGGAGATAGTGAACTGATGGGTCGAGTTGTTGATGTTCATGAAATTGGCGCGGGTGATGTTGGCGCAGTCGGTGAATGTGTACCATCCGGCCGAGTAGCTCATGTGTTGGTCGCACGGAGCCGCCCCGTTAAACACCAAGTCGGTCACTCCGATGTTGGCAAACACTGAGTCGTAGTTGCAACAATAGGAGGCAGAGAAGGGATAATTGGTCAGTGAAGTGCAATTTTTGAATGCACCTGACATGAGTTGAATCGGAGAGTCTTTGCGATATTGCACAGTGGTCAGTTTCTTACAGTCGGAGGCAAAGTGCTTGGGGAGTTCATCGATTGAGCCGTTGAAGGTGATTGTTTGCAGCGAAGAGCATTTATAGAAAGTGTAGCCGTCTTCGTTGAATGTTGTTCCTTCAGGCAATATGATTGACTGAATGCCTGAGCCGGCAAAAGCGGCTTTGCCCACAATGAGCGGTTGGGGATAGAATGAGATGCTGCTCAGGTAGATACATCCGGCCAGGGCGTAATCGCCAAGTTCTTTCACGGCCGAAGGCACTGCAAATGAAGACAACATTTTGCGTGGGGGACAATAATTGAGCACCGAGCCGTCTTGAGAATAAAGAATTCCGTCAACGGCTTTCATTTTTGCATCGCTCTTGGAGGTGACAAACGTGGAGAGCCCTTTCATTGTGTTGAAGCCGGGGTTACCGTAAAATTTTTCGTTGCCGGTTATTGTTAATGAGCCTATTTTTGAGTTTTCAGTAAAAGCTTCGGGAATAACGTAGGCATATTGGAGAATGAAGCTGTTGGCGGTAAAAAACACTGCTTGCGGCACGCGGGCCAAAATATCGGTGTTTGTGACCAAACATCCCAGACCGTCGTTTTTAAAACGTGTGTTTTCAGCCTTAACGGCAAACTTCTGCAGTTTTGGGAAGCCGTTGAAGTTCTTAATGCTCGCAACGACGCCGTTTACTCCGCCACAATCACCGATTACTATAATTGAAGCGGGAATATTGATTTGCGTAACCTCGGGCATATTGTCGAGTGCATGTGGAGCAATGTTGGTAATGGTGTAGGTGACACCATTGATTGAGGCGGCCGATGGAATGGTCCATGCGCCCGTGGGAGCGTCGCCGGTCCAGCCTGTTATTTTACAGGTTTTGGTCTCTTCGTTGGTAATCTCGTAAGAAAGTGTGATTGCATTGGCTGCTGATGTAATGCTTATCGCGGCTAATGCTGAAATTAGTAGATGTTTGATCATTTGAGAAAAGGTGAAAGTGATTGTTTATGTTGATTGCTGATGAATGAGAAAAGCAGAACGAAAATATTTGTGATGCAAAAGTAAATTATAAAAGGGAGTGAGAGGGGTGAAAGGCGGTCTATAAATAGTCTACCCGGGTATATGTAGCCTTTTTGTGGTCTATTAATTAAGAAAAAATGCATAACTTTGTTCAAAACGCATAAAACTTATATCGTCAATGAATCTACGATCAACTTCATCCATGGTCTTCGCGGCCCTTATGCTTTTGATGACGGCAACATCATGCGGCCGCCATACCAATCTCGACCCCTACGGATGGGAGTCGATTGGCGAGCCCTTTGACTCGCTCACCATGCTCCTGGAAAAGGAATGGTATGGCGCCAGTTGGGTCAATAATGCCGAGTCGTCGGTTGACCGTCGACGCCAGCTGACATTGCAGCTGCGCGAGGCGGCTACTCGAAGCGGTAATAATGAAGCCCGCGCGAGAGCCGACTTTTGGGAGGCTCGCATAGCTCGCAACCTCGGTGACAGTATTGCCAACGCAATCCATTTCAAAAACGCACTGGAGCTTAACGACTCGGCGGCCTACCCCTACATACGTCATCGCATTCAATGGCTCCTTGATGATGATTACCCTGACTACACGCTCGAAAACTACAACCATATCAAAGCGCAAGCCGAATTTTTTGAGCAATCGGGCGACCGCATGATGGCCGGTGCTCGCTGGATGGACCTCGGCAATTTTCTCAATGAATTGGGATTGACGCGCAGAGCCATTGCCATGTATGACCGCTCAGACTCCATTCTGCGCCTCGCCGGCTTTGACGACCTTATAAGCAGCAATATTCTTAATCGAGCCAAAGCTCTCTTCTACGAGGGGAGAAAAGATGAGGGTGAACATGTGCTCCGAGCTGCATTGACCGACTCGGTGTTTGCCGATAACGATAAGGCTCTCAATATTTTGCTTGAGCAGCTCTACGTTTGCTATGGCGACACGGCTGCCATGTTTCAGGCGCGCGAGATGCTTACCGATGAGTCGCAAGAGGAATTGGGCGCCCAAGCTTATTTCGATGGAGCCATCTCGGCTTACTATCTTAATCGCGGTCAACTCGACTCAGCCATGGTTTTCAGCGACCGCTCCATTGCCCGCTTGCCCGACCTTTATTTCCCCGAGCAGCGCACCGATGTGCTTGCCTGGCGTGCTGAGGTGCTGATGGCCGCCGGCAGGGAAAAGGAGGCAGCAAAAATGACTTTCCGACGACTTGAAGAGCAGTCAGCAATCGACGATACCACCCGCCGCGATGAAGTGATGGCCCAAGACTTCAAGGAGCGATTGGAGATGGCCGAGCGCGCCGACGACAATCGTGTCTACAGGGCACGCATGGTAGCGGTGGTGATAGTGGCTGCTGCCCTGTTGTTGATTTGCATAGGGTATTTCCTACTGCGACGCCATACTCAAAAGTTGAAACTTGCAGCCATGCAGCAGCAACTCGACCTGGAGAAGTCGCAGCGCCGGGTGTTGGCTATCAAGCTCGCTCTCGACGAGAAGGAGCAGCTTCTGGCAACTATCCGCGAGCAACTGGCCGAGGCCAGTGGTGATGACATTCGCGCCGCCCGCCTGGAGTCGATGCTTAAGGCTCATTCGGCCGGCCTCAGCGACGAGCGCGCTACCTTTATGCAAACCTTTACCGAAGTCAACCCCGACTTTGAACGAAAACTTCGCGAAATCAGCGAGTCATTGACAGCCTCTGATATTCGCCTTGCATCGATGATATCGGTGGGTTTGACCAATAAACAGATAGCCGCTGCTTTAGGCGTCCGCCCCGAGTCGGTCAAGCAAGCCCGCTGGCGTCTGCGCAGCAAACTTGGTCTCGACCGCGACACTTCACTCGAAGCCTTCCTCGCCTCCACCCAGTAAGGAGTTTATCAATTCGGTTGTGGCAAGTTACGACTGCAACAAACCAAGTTAATG
>CAMWUH010000164.1 GCA_947177325.1 uncultured Bacteroidales bacterium | reverse complement strand
TCATTGACCATGGTTTTACACGCCTTCATCTGGTTGACCTCGATGGAGCTAAAGCAGGGAAGCCTGTTAATCTTAACACCCTCGAATCCATCGCTTCAATCAATGGCGTTGAAGCTGAATGGGGTGGCGGATTGAAAACCGACATTGACCTGCGCGATGCTTTCAATGCAGGCACTGCCTATGCTGTCATTGGCAGCACAGCAGCACGGCAACCGGAGTTGTTCAGCCAATGGCTGCAACAGTACGGACCGGAGCAAATGGTTTTGGGTGCAGACATTAAAGAGGGTAAAATCGCAGTGGCCGGATGGCTGTCAACCGCCGACATCACTATTGATGCTATCATCGAGCGATTTCTTCCTGACGGACTCTCCCAATCTATAGTAACTGACGTCAGTCGCGACGGCATGCTTCAAGGTCCGGCGTTTGACCTTTACACTCGCTTGCAAAGCGCCTATCCCGGAGTAGATTTCACAGTGTCAGGTGGTATCAGCTCAGTTGCCGACATTCAGAAAGCCATCGAGCTCGACCTTCGCCGCGTTATTGTGGGTAAAGCCATCTACGAAGGCCATATCAACCTGAAAGAACTCAGCCGATTGGTATTTAACTAAAATCTATCAGCCAATGCTTGCCAAACGTATCATTCCCTGCCTCGATGTAAAGGAGGGGCGCACCGTGAAGGGCATAAACTTCGAAGGCCTCACCGATGTAGGTGACCCGGTGGAACTCGGCGCTTTCTATGCAGCCGCCGGAGCCGATGAGCTTGTTTACCTCGACATCAGTGCGTCACGCCAGGGACGCTCCACGTTTACAGAACTCGTCAGCCGGGTAGCTGACCGCTTGAACATTCCCTTTACTGTTGGGGGCGGCATTTCGTCGCTCGACGATGCATCACGATTGCTGGATGCCGGGGCCGACAAAATTTCAATAAACACCGCAGCCGTCAACAATCCCGAGCTGATAAGCCGGATTGCGGCTCGCTACGGTTCGCAGTTCGTGGTCGTAGCAATTGATGCTCGCTCTGACGGCGCTGACCGATGGCACATCACAACCCACGGAGGTTCACGTTCGACCGATTTGGAGCTCTTCGACTGGGCCAAGCGGGTAGAGCAACTCGGAGCCGGCGAAATCTTATTCACCTCAATGGACCACGACGGTACCCGCTCGGGTTATCCTTGTGCCCTATACCATCGCCTCTGCTCCTCTTTATCTATTCCGGTTATTGCATCCGGAGGTGCCGGCTCGGTCAACGACATTGCCGATGTGCTCACTCTCGGGAACGCCGACGCCGCCTTGGCTGCAAGCATTTTCCACTACGGCGAAATCTCAATCGCCGACCTCAAACGCCAACTCGCTGACCGCGGTATTCCTGTCCGCATCTAATCCCCCTTTATCGTTATGGCTACATTAACTTTCGACTCTTTCGACCTCAGCAAAAACTCCGACGGCTTGCTCCCCGTGATTATTCAAGATGCAACTACCCTCAAGGTGCTCATGCTCGGATATATGAACCGACAAGCTTTTGAGCTGACTGCCGAAACCGGCAAGGTAACATTCTTCAGTCGCTCCCGCAACTGCCTATGGACCAAAGGCGAGACTTCCGGACATTTTCTTTACGTTAAAGATATGCTCGTTGACTGCGACTCTGACACGCTGTTGATAAAGGCTTCGCCCGTTGGCCCTACATGCCATCGCGGCACCACGTCATGCTTCGACACACCCGATTCTGAAGGCTTCATTCGCTCTCTGTCGCAGCTCATCGCCGAGCGCCACCGATTGATGCCTGAGAACTCCTATACAACCCGCCTGTTTATCAAAGGGGTGAAGAAAATTGCTCAAAAGGTTGGTGAAGAAGCTGTCGAGAGCATTGTTGAAGCTGTTGACGGCAATCGCGACAGATTTATCTACGAAGCAGGCGATTTGCTCTATCACTACCTGGTGTTGCTTGAGCAGATGGGAGTCACATTAGCCGATATAGAAGCCGAGCTCCACCTCCGTCATTCCTGATCCCTCAAGCCAACTGTAAATATTAGACCCGGTTCCCCTATATTTGTTAATGCTGGGGAACCGGGTCTTAAAGCCCGCTCCATAAATCGAAGTCATTTGTGGAATGGACTTTAAAATTGCGTACTATCGTTAGCGGGCGGCAGTGTTGAGGTAGGCTGCGAAGTCGGCGAATGAGGTCGTCATCGCTACTGATTGCTTGGTACCTTTGGTAAAGGCGGCCAAGCGCTCGGGCAATGCAATGTCAGTTCCGAGAATTTCATCAACTGTCGATTTAAATTTGGCCGGGTGGGCGGTTTCGAGAAACACCCCGGTTTCACCTCGTTCCAGACTCGCCTCGGTTGCCTTGAAGGCTACTGCTCCATGGGGGTCGAGTAAATAGCCGGTATCTCGGTAACATTGCTTCATGGTTTCGGCGATATCGGCATCAGAGTAGCTGACTGAGGATATTTCGGCTGCGATGGCGTCGTGGCTGCCGGCATATAGGTCAAGTATACGAGCGAAATTGCTTGGAGCTCCTACATCCATGGCATTGGCAATGGTGGCCACACTCAGGCGTGGCGAATAAACTCCGCTCTCGATATAGTCAGGGAATGGACGGTTGGAGTTGCAGGCAGCTATGAAGCGCTTGACGGGTAAGCCCATGCGTTTGGCAATCAGAGCCGCCGAAAGGTTGCCGAAATTACCGCTCGGAACAGTTACCACCATCTCATTCTCCTCGCCCAATCGCTTCAGTTGAGCGTAGGCGTTGAAATAATAGAACGCCTGGGGCAGGAAGCGGGCCACGTTAATAGAGTTAGCCGATGTGAGCAGGAATTTGCTGTTAAGCTCCTCGTCGAGGAAGGCTTTCTTTACGAGAGCCTGGCAATCGTCAAATGTACCGTCAACCTCCAAGGCAGTGATGTTACGACCCAGTGTGGTGAACTGGCACTCCTGAATGGCAGATACTTTTCCCTTGGGATAAAGCACATGCACCTTGATGCCGTCAACCCCCAGGAATCCATTTGCTACGGCCGAGCCGGTGTCGCCCGAAGTCGCTACCAACACGTTGACGGTTTTACCCTCAGCTTTGCCTGCGAGAAAATAGCGGAGCATGCGGGCCATAAAGCGTGCGCCCACATCTTTAAATGCCAGTGTCGGTCCGTGGAAAAGCTCCAGAGCGTAAATGTCGGGGGTTACCTCAACCAACGGGGCGTCAAACGCCAATGTGTCGTAGACAATCGTTTTGAGGTCGTCGGCGGGGATATCATCGCCAAAAAGGCCCTTAGCGACTTCAAAGGCTATCTCTTGAAAGCTCATCCGGTCAATGTTGTCGAAAAAGCTTTGGGGCAACGGTTTGATTTGGTAGGGCATATAAAGTCCGTTATCGGCAGCTAATCCTTTGACAACAGCCTCGGCCAGCGTGGCGTCGGGCGCGTTATGATTAGTTGAGTAATATTTCATAATCATGAGTTTTTTAGGGTGAACTCAAAACGCCATCAGGCGCTTGATAAAATCGGTTAGATAAATCATTCCCAACGAGCCTCGGGATGAAGCAAGCTCACTGTAGGCACTCACATCATCAGCGACAATGCCGGGGTGCCATATAGCCACGGGCACAGGCTCGGCCCTGTGCACTCGCTCCTCAACCGGAGTTGCATGGTCGGGGAGCAATGCGATAGTTACCTTTTCATCCATGGCTTTGACCGCATCGATTATGGGTGCTACAACCCTATGATCGAGATATTCAATAGCCTTGACTTTGAGGTCGAGATCGCCATCGTGGCCCGCTTCGTCGGTAGCTTCAACGTGGAGAAACACGAAATCGTGACGACGCAGGGCGTCGATAGCTGCGGCGGCTTTCCCTTCATAGTTGGTGTTGGCAAGGCCGGTTGCACCCTCTACTTCTATTACTTCCAATCCGGCCAATCGTCCGATACCCTTAATGAGGTCAACGGCTGAAATCACGGCTCCCGACTTGATTTGAGGGAACATCTGGCTCAACGTCTTCATTGCCGGACGATAGCCGGGGCTCCAAGGCCAGATGTGGCTGGCCTGCAGACGACCCTCGCTGCGGCGAGCCACGTTGACGGGATGCTCGGCAAGAAGTTGCCCCGACTGCTCTATCAGCTGATTAAGCAACGCTGCTGTTTCGGCGGCGGTCATTCGCCCGGGTTCATCAACAGCTCCGGCCATAGGTTTGACCATAAGCTCTTTGGCCGACCGACCGGGATGGTCGTGAGGGGGCGCGCACTCAACGTATTTGCTACCCCCTTTTATGATAAGCAAGTGGCGATATTGAATGCCGGCAACGAACTTCACACGTTCAGAGCCAAGCTTCTCGTTCAGATAGTCAATCAGTTGGCGACCTTCGTCGGTAGTAAGATGTCCGCCATGGTGGTTGGCAATGTTACCATCGGCATCGATTGTCAGAAGGTTGCAACGCATAGCCATTTCGTCATCGGCCACATCATAGCCGATACTGGCGGCTTCGAGCACACCGCGACCTTCATACACCTTGTTCTGGTCGTAGCCCAGAATGGTTGAGTTGGCCACTTCGCTTCCCGGCTGAAAGCCATCGGGGATAGTAACCACTTGGCCGTTGACCCCTTCCCGAGCCAGAAAATCCATAGCCGGAGTCGAGGCAAACTCCACCGGAGTCAAGTCGCCGAGGCGCTCTATCCTATGGTCGGCCAGTCCGTCAGCTAATATTATTACGTGTTTCATTAGGGAGAGATTATGCGTTAGCGGTTGATATGAGGTTGGCAAACACACCGGCGGCAGTTACTTCCGCACCGGCACCATAGCCTTGAATTTGCATCGGGTATTCGCGATAACGTGCCGTGGTCAGCAAAATATTGTTGGTCGACCCTTCGAGACGATAGAACGGATGCGACTCATCAACAGCTTGCAGACCGATTTTCATTTTGCCACGTTCCATCGATGCAACGAAGCGCAAACGTTTACCCTCTGCTTCAAGATTGCGACGACGATCCTCAAACTCCTTGTCGAGCCCCGGCAATAATCGCCAGAAATCATCGACCGAGCCGTCGAAAAGCTCCTGAGGAATGAACGGTGCGCGCTCAACCTCGGCTTGCTCAACGGCATAACCGGCTTCGCGTGTGAGGATAACAAGTTTGCGCAACACGTCGATGCCACTTAAGTCGATTCGAGGGTCAGGTTCGCTGTAGCCCAACTCTTTGGCCTGCTTGACCGCTTCCGAGAGCGGAGTGTCGGCCGAGAGGGCGTTGAATATGTAGTTGAGTGTGCCGCTCAGCAC
>CAMWUH010000163.1 GCA_947177325.1 uncultured Bacteroidales bacterium | reverse complement strand
ATTTTATTAAAAACTTTGCAGAATTCATCGGCCATTACGAAAATTTCAGTAATTTTGTCTTCGGTGAGCATAGCGATAAGAGTATTAGTTTGTAATTTAGCACTATAAATTTAATACTTTTATCGCTAATCACCAAATTTTCAATTACTTAATTTTCATCGAACTCACGTTAAATATGAACAAACGTATTATGGGAATAATACTTATCGTTGCAGGCGCGATACTTCTTGTTTGCGGTATTGTTTTGATATCTACAAATCAGAACAATGCTGTCGAACCTGCTAATAATCAACCGCAGGTAGTTGTAGTAGAAAAGCATATACACGACACAATAACTTCATCAACCGCTGTTGAGAATAGTGTTTCTCGATCCATAGACTCTGAGAATCCAACCGTAGACAAATCCAAAGAAAAGGGCGATGCTTTTGAAGATTTCGTTGTAAATCTTCTCGCCGACTGGAGACTGAAACTTCTCGACCGCACTCAGGACGCTGTCTCGACTGGCGGCGTCGTAGCCGAATCATGCAAAAATCCCGACTTACACGTTCAGCAGAAACGAGGTAAGAGTGAGATTGACTATTATCTTGAATGTAAGTATCGCTCTCAGTGGAAAGACGGAGCTGTAACATTTGAGGATTGGCAGCTTGACCGCTACCGTCAGTTACAAAGAGATAACCATCGTAAGGTTATCTTTGCTCTCGGCGTAGGCGGTACACCGTCCGCTCCGGCTTCGTTTATGCTCGTTCCTCTTGATTCCGTCAAAGGCAACTCCATTAAGCAAATCAAAACTGAGTTTGCTGTTGAGCCATCATCTTCTGCCCTCGTCGAATACATAAACAATTACTTCTCTAAAGTATTCTCTAAAGCTAAACATAAATCATAATGAGCGACTTCGACGCTTTAGAAACATACAACGGAGACTCCGAACATGATATGTGGGTTGACTTCGACTATAACGAGAACACGGGCGAATTATCGGATCTCTTTGACGAAACCGACCTCGACCCAAATATTGACACCTTAAACGACTGGGACTAAAGCATTATGTCAAAAACAAGAGTATTTTATGAAGCTGAAAAGGCTCGCCAAACGTCTCTCATTAAGGATGGCTTCTTTGGGGCTTCTGAAAAAGGCAATGGAGATTTCAAAGGCAAACCTTATTCGTTTGTTCTTCAACAAAGTAATAAGGTTTTTAATAATCTGTACGAGCCAATTCGAGACAAAGCATTGGCATACTTTAGAGAAAATAAGATTGATTGGTGGGCTGGGAAACTCCCCACAGGACACGTATTGTCCTCTCAGATCGCTTGTGTAAATTTTCTTATGGCGATTCGTAAAGACCCGATAGCCGTTCTCACACTTATAAATGGAGTTCGTAACCAATTTAAGGAAGTACTGCCGATTCCCTGCGATACCGACGAATCTTATATCGCATTTGAAGCGGTAAGTAAATTAGACCATCTCAATGAAGATGGACCCACTCGCGGCTCAAATTGCACTTCGGTTGATGCTCTTGTATATGCAATTGATAATAATGGCGAAAAATGGATTATTCCTATCGAATGGAAATACACTGAAAGCTATGATGATTGTAACTCATCAGACAAATCAAACGAGGGTATAACGTATAAGAAAGAAACCAATCCCAAAAAGAAACCAAAAGGAAAGGTTCGACTTGACCGATACTCTAACTTGATTAAAAAATCCAAACAACTTCGTTCCGTTCCAACATTCGTTAACGGAAATGACTACGATTTGCAAGGTTCAATCTATTTTTATGAGCCATTTTATCAGCTTATGCGTCAAACTCTTTGGGCTGAGCAGATGATTGAGCATAAAGATACTGAAGATATTAAAGCCAACCATTATTTGCATCTCCATATTATCCCTTCCCAAGACACCGATCTGTTGGATAAGAAATACCGTCCGTCGAAAGGTAATAACATGGAAGACACCTGGAGGGCTTGCATTGTTGATCAGTCAAAATATGTAATAGTAAACCCTCAGCAGTTCATATCGCCTGTTAAGGATATGTACCCCGACTTATGGGATTATCTTTCAAAAAGATATTTCATATAACGGAGTTGCGGCACCGCCGCCGCGCTTTAGTGAACGGAGCCTCTGGCGCTTCACTTGGCGAAGAATCGAGCCTGTTATTGACAGGCAAATTTTTCAATCAATAGTTGGTGGATTGAATTTTTTAGTTTACTTTTGCAATTCAAAATATCACCAAGCAGCCATGCACGCCGCCGGTAAAAAAATTCTAACATTTCTGCCCAAGACAATTTTTTGGATTGTCCTCATCGCCATATTACTCGTTTCATCAATCTACGTTGTTCCTTTTCAACAGCTGATTGTAAAGCAAGCGCTCAAAACTGTCAACTCTGACCCCGATATGGAGGTTAAAGTTAAGGATTTCGCCTTGACGTTTCCTCTCACTATCGATGCTTCGGGCGTTGAAGTCTACCAACGGGGCGACACTATGCTATTAGCCGGCGGAGCCGATGTGAAGATTGGCTTCTGGCCGTTGCTCAAAGGTGAAGTGGAGGTAAAAGGGATTGCGCTCGACGATGTTTTCCTCAAGATGGGGGCGCCCGATTCGGCTCTTTATCTGCGGGGCTCGCTCAGTAGTGCCCGCCTTAACCCAACTACTATCAAGCTTAGCGACAAATATATTGACCTGGGCAAGTTTGAAGTCAGCAGAGCCGACATTGACATGATTATCAACCCCGACACCACTCCCCCTACTCCTCCCGAGCCGGGTGTGTGGCGCGCTCATGCTTCTGAATTGATGATAAAGGATGTCAATCTGCGCATGCAAATGTTGCCGACGTTTGACTCTATCAACGTCGACCTGCCGGAGCTTCAGGTTACTGACGCAATGATTGACCTCGTTGACAAAAAGGTCAACATCCACGACATTGCCATCAATGGCGTTAACGTTGCATTGCTAACACCGGCAACTCCACAGCCGGAGGTACCCGAAGTGCCCGACCCCTACCCCACTGAGCCCATGGCAATTGCGATTGACCACGTAGGGCTGACCAATTCTCAAGCTCTCTACGGAGTGGCCGGAGCAGTGGCTCAGCCGGGCCTTGATTTTAACCGATTGCAGTTCACTGAAATAAACATTGAGGTTGACTCGGTGTATTCGCGCGGCTCTGATATGAGGGTTGACCTGACCGAGCTTAAAGCGCTCACGTCAACCGGTATGCCTCTCAATCTCTCGGGTAAAGTCAGAATGGACTCCATAGCGATGAAAGCCAACGACTTCGTGCTCACTACTACCGGCTCGCGCTTCTCGCTCAATGCTTTGGTAGGTATGGGAAGCGAGCCCGCCCTGATGCCGGTCGATGTTGACCTTGATGCCTCCATAGCCCCGGCCGACATCCAAAACCTCTTCCCCGATATGGCCGACGTCATTGGCCAACTCCCCAAAAATCGCGACATAGAGCTACAAGCCATTGTCACCGGCTCGATGGCCCAACTCAATATTGACCGCATTGCCTTAGAAATGGAGAAGCATTTCAGGCTTGAAGCCGACGGGCAAATTAAAAATGTGACCGACTCAAAACTGATGGCAGGCACAATCAACCTCGACGGCGAAGTGATTGACCTCGACTTCGTTAAACGATCGACCATGGACCGCGCCACTGCCTCCTCCATCAACATACCTCGCATGAAGCTTACGGGCAAAGCCACAGTCAACGGCTCAAACTACGGAGGCTCGCTCAAGGCTCTCACCGGAGGGGGTTCTCTGGCTCTTGACGGCTCATGGCAAGCTGCTCGCGAGGGGTACAACGTTGATCTCAACGCTAACAATTTCCCCGTCAATGCCTTTATGCCCGGGATGGGAATAGGGGCAGTTACAGCCCACGTAGCAGCAAAAGGTCAAGGGCTCGACTTCATGAGCGACAAAGCCCAACTATCGGCCCAAGTCGATGCCACCCGAGTGGTCTACAACCGAAGCACTATCTCTGACCTCAGCCTGAGAGCCGACATTGCCAACGGCATGGGCCACATAAATCTAAACTCGGGCAACCCAATAATTAATGCAGCAATCGATGGTGCGGGAAATCTCGCCGGCGACACCTTGAAGTGGCACATCGCAGCCAGTGTACCATACATTGACCTTCAAGCATTAGGCATGAGCGACTCCACATTCAACGCAACCGCCAACTTCGATGTCGACGCCGCATACGCAGCCAAGTCAAACTATATCGAAGCTCTGCTCAACCTCCACCGCTTCAACGTCAACATGGGGTCGCAAACCTACAACGGCACCGATGTAGCACTCAATTTCCTCACCAACGATTCCATCACATCGGCCCGACTGACCAACCACGACCTCGCTCTCGATTTCAACTCCACATCGTCGCTCGACTCAATTATGGCCGGATTTACCGATGCTTCAACAATCATTTCAAAGCAAATAGAAGCTCGCCAAGCCAATCTTGAGGAACTCGGCAAGGTGTTGCCACAATTTAATCTTACTTTCAAGGCAGGCCAAAATAATATTCTCTACACCATTCTCGCCGACCAGGGCACTACATTCCAATCAGTTGACCTGACGGTTGAACACGACTCAATTTTCTCAGTTAACGCACTGGCCAAAAAGATAATAAGCGGCAGCTACAATATCGACGACCTCGTGCTCACGGCTCAACAAAACGGCCCTGACCTCGATTATCGCCTGAAAATGGATAATCAGCCGGGCACAATGGACAACTTTGCCCATGTAGACCTCTCGGGCAGCTTGAACAACAACCGAGTTTCAGCCACTATCGAGCAGCGCAACATCAACAATCAAGTTGGCTTCCACATAGGTGCATCAGTGGCACTCAGCGACTCCAATATCGTTGTTACACTCGGGCCGGAGAAGCCTATTATCGACTATCGTCCCTGGACTCTCAACCCCGGCAACAATATAGAGCTCGACCTCAAGCATCGCCACATTCATGCCGACCTTGCCATGACCAATGGCGAAAGCTCGTTGAAGGTGTTCACCGTTGGCCACAACGACCATGATGAGGACTCTATCTCTTCACAAGAGACAATCCACGTCGACATCAACAATATGCGCATCGAAGAATGGATTTCGCTCGACCCGTTTGCTCCGCCAATCAAAGGTGGCGTTTCGGCCAATCTGGAAGTAGGGTTAAGTGAAAATTCAATCGACGGAGATGGCACCGTTACCATTGCCGACCTCTACTATGGCAAGCAGCGTGTGGGCAGATTCGCCCTCGGTCTTAACGTGGGCCCCCGCCCCTCGGGTGCTATTTCCGGTAAAGCCA
>CAMWUH010000162.1 GCA_947177325.1 uncultured Bacteroidales bacterium | reverse complement strand
ACCCCCGCTTTTTCTTGTAACAACCTCCCGTTTTTCTGTAACATCCACTCATTTTTCTCGTAATATTACCCCTCATATTAGTAACTTTGCACTCCAATTTCAGTAATCTCATACCCTTTTCTGTAACATCATCCTCTTCCATGTAACACCATCCCCCTCATTTTGTAACACCTCCGTCTCTACAACGATCAACTCTATTCAACAACACAAACATATCTTCGATACACTATATAAAACGAGGGCATCCCATTATTTAAGGACACCCTCGTGATAAAAAACTCTTATCTAACTTAAAACCTTATCTTATAACTACTTTTGAATTATACTCTCCGGTCTCTCCATAAACATGGATAAAGTAGATGCCCGGTAAAAGCCCGGCAACACTTACCTCATGGGAACTTCCCGATAAATCAGCATGGATAGCACAGATACCGCTGATTGAGTAGATAGCAGCACCTTTTAATGGATGAGTGGAAGTAATTCTCACATTGCGATCGAGGTTATCATATACTTCAAAAAAGTTGTATTCTGAGTTTGTGTCAGATATGGTCGCAAGTGAGGTAGAACAGGAGAATCCGAATGGCTGAGTACAAGTTTCGCCAAACCAATTTTTAATCAATTCCATTATCAACGAATCAGATACTACGTTTGCTCCTACTGTTTGGAAAACGGCAACAAAAATCAAAATAAGTTTAACTGAGACACGCATTAGCTACATATAAATTCGTTTTCCCAAATATAGTAAAAAGCTTGGGAAACAAGCGATATTTCCCAAGCTTTTAACTATTGACAAAAAGTTATTTATAAATATGTATCAATATTCGTCCCAAGGTTTGATTTCGATTTGATCGATGGGGAGAGTGGCGAAGGCGCGGATAAAGGCCGAGGCCAAACGAGCATTTGTCAGCAAGGGTATGTTCAGGTCGATTGCTGCGCGGCGTATTTTGTAGCCGTTGGAAAGCTCAGTTGATGAAAGATTTTTGGGAATGTTAAGGACCAAGTCAATCTCTTTGGAATGGAGCAGATCAAGCGCCTGGGGTTGCTTATCGGTTTGTGATGGCCAATATGCCTCAATGGCCGGGATACCGTTATCGGCCAAGAAACGGTGAGTACCTCCGGTTGCGTAGATTACATAGCCTTGATTATGAAGGATATGAGCAGCATCGAGCATATCAGCTTTCTGGCGAGCAGAACCGGTCGAGAGCAAAATTCCTTTTTTAGGCACACGATAGCCAACTGAAAGCATTGATTTGAGGATAGCTTCATTAGTGTCAACGCCTATACAACCAACTTCACCGGTTGAAGCCATATCAACACCGAGCACCGGGTCGGCTCCCTGAAGGCGAGAGAATGAGAATTGTGAGGCTTTGATACCTACATAATCCAAATCGAATGCGTTTTTGGCCGGTTTCTCTACTTCAAGACCAAGCATAGCTTTGGTGGCAAGGTCGATAAAATTGATTTTCAACACCTTTGAAACGAATGGGAAGCTGCGCGATGCTCGGAGGTTACATTCAATAACCTTGATATCGTTGTTTTTGGCGAGATATTGAATGTTGAACGGTCCGGTTATATTAAGCGCTTTAGCTATTGTAGCCGAGATTTTTTTAATTCGGCGCATTGTTTCAACGTAGAGCTTTTGCGGCGGGAACTGGATAGTTGCATCACCGGAGTGAACGCCCGCAAATTCTATATGTTCGGAGATTGCGTAGGCTTTGATTTCACCATTGGCAGCGACAGCATCCATCTCGATTTCTTTGGCATGCTGAATGAACTCGGTAACCACTACCGGGTGATCTTTTGAAACATTTGCGGCCAGCTTCAAGAAGCGTTCGAGTTCTTCAGCGTTGGAGCAAACATTCATTGCAGCCCCCGAGAGCACATAGCTGGGGCGAACGAGCACAGGGAAGCCAACCTCATCGATAAATTCGTTGATTGACTCGAAGCTGGTCAACTCGCGCCAACGAGGTTGGTCGATACCAAGACGATCGAGCATCGCAGAGAATTTGTGACGGTCTTCTGCATTATCAATGCTTTTGGCGGTTGTACCAAGAATATTAACACCCTGAGCATCGAGGCGAGTAGCAAGGTTATTGGGTATTTGGCCACCTACTGAAAGAATTGTGCCATGAGGTTGCTCCAATTCGAGGATATCCATCACACGCTCAAATGTGAGTTCATCGAAATAGAGGCGGTCGCACATGTCGTAGTCGGTCGACACGGTTTCAGGATTGTAATTAATCATTACCGAGCGCCATCCCTCTTTCTTGACAGTCATCAGTGCATTTACCGAGCACCAATCAAACTCGACCGAACTACCGATGCGATAGGCTCCTGAGCCGAGCACAACGATAGAGCGATGGTCGTGCAGATAATTTACATCGTTCTCGGTGCCGTTATATGTCAAGTAAAGATAGTTGGTTTGAGCCGGGTATTCTGCCGCAAGAGTATCAATTTGTTTCACTACCGGTGTGATACCATGTGAGATGCGATGAGCACGCACAGCCATACCGGCTGCATCGGCAGTAATATCGGGGGCTGCATCAAAAAGCGCACGACCGATTTGGAAATCGCTGAAACCTTGCTCTTTAGCTTGACGCAGCAGAGCATCAGGCAATTTTTCAAGACCTTGATATTGACGCAATTCGCGGTCAGAATTAATAAGATTCTGGAGTTTATAGAGAAACCACTTATCAATTTTCGTGAGGTCGTGAATACGGTCAACCGAATATCCTTCGGACATAGCACGCGAAATGACGAATATACGCTTGTCGGTTGGTTCTTTGAGGGCGCGGTCAATATCCGCAATTTTCAGATCGCGGTTACCCACGAAGCCGTGCATCCCCTGCCCTATCATGCGAAGACCTTTTTGAATGGCCTCTTCAAAGGTGCGACCAATTGCCATTACCTCGCCAACAGATTTCATCGACGAGCCAATCTCTCTTCTTACGCCATGGAATTTTCCGAGGTCCCAACGAGGGATTTTTACTACACAATAGTCGAGGGCCGGCTCAAAAAACGCCGAAGTTTCTTTTGTTACAGAGTTTTTGAGGTCAAACAACCCGTAGCCGAGACCCAACTTGGCAGCGACAAAAGCCAGCGGATAACCGGTAGCTTTAGATGCGAGAGCCGATGAACGGCTCAATCGAGCATTAACTTCAATTACGCGATAATCCATTGACTGCGGATCGAAGGCATATTGCACGTTGCACTCCCCAACAATGCCTATATGGCGAATAATTTTAATGGCGAGTTTGCGCAGATAGTGGTAGTCTTCGTTAGAAAGCGTTTGAGATGGAGCTACAACGATTGACTCACCGGTGTGAATACCAAGCGGGTCAAAGTTTTCCATGTTACAAACGGTTATGCAGTTGTCAAAGCGGTCGCGCACCACTTCATATTCAACCTCTTTCCATCCTTTAAGTGATTTTTCAACCAACACTTGAGGCGAAAATGAAAGTGCTTTTTCGGTCAAAGCCACCAACTCTTGAGCGTTGTCACAAAAACCGGATCCGAGGCCGCCGAGAGCATAAGCTGCGCGCACAATTACGGGATAGCCCAACGATTCTGCTGCTGCTAAAGCATCGTTAACTGAAGAAACCGCTTCGCTCTTGATGGTTTTAACGTCAATTTCGTCAAGTTTGTGAACGAATAGTTCGCGATCTTCAGTGTCCATGATAGCGCGAACCGGGGTGCCGAGTACCTCAACGCCATATTTTTCAAGCACTCCCGATTCATAAAGAGCCACGCCACAGTTCAAAGCAGTTTGACCGCCAAAGGCTAAGAGAATGCCATCAGGGCGTTCTTTTTCAATAACACGTTCAACAAAGTAAGGGGTAACCGGGAGGAAATAAATATGGTCAGCAAAACCGTCGGAGGTTTGCACGGTTGCGATATTGGGATTAATCAGCACCGTAGTGATTCCCTCTTCCTTCATTGCTTTCAACGCCTGCGACCCTGAATAGTCAAACTCGCCGGCTTCGCCGATTTTCAATGCTCCTGAACCGAGAAGCAATACTTTCTTTATTTTATTGTTACTCATTGCTTGAATCTTTCTTAAATGGTGAGGTTGCTATTACTTAAAGCATCGAAATAAATTCGTCGAACAGGAATTCAGTATCCTTCGGCCCGGATGAAGCCTCGGGATGGAACTGCGCTGAAAAGAACGGTTTTGATTTGTGGCGAATACCCTCATTGGTGCCATCGTTCATGTTTACAAATAACGGTTCCCAATCAGCCGGCAAGGTAGACGAGTCAACAGCGAAGCCGTGGTTTTGCGATGTTACGAAGCAAGTGTCAGTGCCAACCCGGCGCACCGGTTGATTGTGACTACGGTGGCCATATTTTAGTTTGTAGGTTGATGCACCTGCAGCTTTAGCCAGGAGTTGATTGCCCATGCAGATGCCGCAAATGGGTTTACCGATTTCAAATGCGCGGCGAATATTATCGGCAGTTTTTTGAGCCATTTCGGGATTACCGGGGCCATTGGAGATAAACAGACCATCATAGGGGATTGTGGTGAAATCGTAATCCCAAGGCACTCTGACTACTTTCACTCCACGGCGAGTCAAGCAGCGAATAATATTATGCTTTGTGCCGCAATCAACGAGCACCACGGTTTTATCTCCATCGCCATGAAATTCAACCTCTTTGCAGCTCACTTTGGCTACAAGATTTTCTTTGTTGGGGTCATAAAAATCGACATCGTCACATCCGTCAACTACAATTTTGCCAAGCATACTTCCTTTTTCACGAAGGTGCTTGGTCAAAGCTCGGGTGTCGATGCCGTAAATTGCGGGGATTTTTTCCTCGATGAGCCATTGCGATAGCGAGCGGTCAGCTTGCCAGTGGCTATGTTCCCATGAATAGTCTTGCGCTACAATGGCCCGGGCATGGATATGGTCGCTTTCGTAAAATTCGCTAACATCATCCTTTTCTCTGCGAGGCGGCACGCCATAATTACCTAAAATAGGATAAGTGGTTACTAAGATTTGTCCTTCATAAGAGGGGTCGGTCAAACTTTCAGGATAACCTGTCATTGCCGTGTTAAACACTACCTCGCCTGACGTGGCGGCTTCATATCCGAATGATTTACCTTCAAAGACTGTACCATCTTCAAGAATCAGACGTGCTTTTTTTGTTTCGCGCATAGACTGATGACTCTATTTAATTCACATGTTGACTATTAGTGCTTTTCATTCCCGGCGATGGGGTGGAAAGCATGAATCGGTTAACATCGATGTCATCGTGAAAACCATGCAAAGATAACACTTTTTTGCCGATTTCCCAACCCCCTGCTACCAAAACA
>CAMWUH010000161.1 GCA_947177325.1 uncultured Bacteroidales bacterium | reverse complement strand
TCTCCGACACAATCCCCAATCCGCGAGCCGTGTTCTACATCAAAGGCAAGAAGTACCTGTGCGAAAAAATAACCGCGACATTCTCCGAAAACGGAATGTCGCAGTTACTCAAAGGAATTTTCTACCCGATAGAAGAATAATGATTGTTGGTTTTCGGTAACAAAAAATCCCTTAACGGAGTAACAAAAAAGAGGTCAATCGACCTCTTTCTTTATTTTGTTATTTTTGTTGGTTCTCGTTTGGTTCTTGCTCTCGCTATTGTAAATTGTACTATCTGAATATCAGCGCAGTAACATTTTATTCAAACGAGACACGCAGAGACCCCACGCAGAAATATGTATATAAGATTTACAAACGCATAAGCGTTTGCAAAGGCTGCTTATTACATATCTACATTGGCATCCACCGTTTGCTACATTCTTGATTCCAAGTGAAATTTTCCAGGTTTCAGATAGCCAAGAATGAGCGCAGATAAACGCTTTTGAAAAATAATCGGCAAAGTTGAAATTGCCGTGTCTTTCCATAGCATTAATAATGCTAAAGAGTTAGACATTGCAAAATTACGAAACATTTCTAAAATTCACAAACATCTGCAAATTATTTCCAATTTTAGAAAATCGCAAGAAATCAGGCAGTTTTGGAAAATTTGGGAGAAAAAAGTTGGCGAAAGTTTTTGTATGTCGTGGGAAATTAGTAAATTTGCAAGCCATTACGAAAAATCGACGCCTTACCAGCGACATTTTCAAAAGCAAATTAACCCAATTATCTTCAATAAGTTACAGATATGAAAAAAGATATCCATCCCTCTAACTACCGCGAAGTTGTCTTCAAAGACATGTCAAACGAGGAAATCTTTATCACCCGCTCAACTGTCGCCGCTAAAGAAACAATCGAAGTAGATGGCGTAACCTATCCCCTTGTGAAGCTTGAAATCACAAGCTCATCTCACCCCTTCTTCACCGGCAAACAAAAACTCGTTGACACTGCCGGCCGCGTAGATAAGTTCATGAACCGCTACGGTAACCGTCGTAAAAAATAATCTTTTATTGACGACAATATAAAGCATAAGCCACAGTGGCTTCCTGATGGTGGCAACTGCTTTAAACCTAATTATCCCGACTGAGCAATAGGCTCGGCCGGGATTTTTTTTAAGTTGTGTTTGCAGGGGAAAAGGTGTGCAACGAGTTATTAATGGTAGAGATGTTGTTGTGGCCGGTCGCCCGGACGCTACAACAGGATTAAACTGCCGGTGAAGGAGGATAATACAAACGAAAGAATACAGAGTTGGCTGCAACCTCGCCGTGTGGTTGCAGCTCAACTGTTGATTATGCTCTCGGGGACTTTCCTCCTTTAGTCCCTTAGGTCTGGTTTTTTTAGTGCGGTCAGTTATTAATGACCTGAGAGCAAGTGGGGTTCCTTTAATTATATTTCTACATTTTTAAGATGATTAACAGGGTTAAACTTAGAAAAAAGAATTTGTAGCCGACTACAGATTGTTTTTTAGGGTGGTTAGATAGAATTGTTTGAAAAGCTTTTCACTTGCAAAGTTAATATCGGACAATAATGAAAAAATCTCAAAATATCCCCTTAGGTGATTTTTTTTGAAAAAAAGCGATATTTACAGTTTTTATTGCCTGTTATCTAAAAAAAGCGTAAATTTGAGTCGAAATAATAGTAATTATTCTCGGAATGGAACGTTTGATGCAATACGTTTGGCAATATAGGTTGATACCTCCCGGCCCGCTATTCACAGTGGAGGGTCAACGCGTGAGAATTGTCAATCCGGGAATGATTAACACCGACGCAGGTCCGGATTTCCTGAATGCCGATATCTATATCGATGGTCAACAATGGGTTGGGAACATAGAGGTGCACACTCGCGCTTCGGATTGGTTTCGCCATAACCATCATCAGGACCCGGCCTACGACTCAATCATACTGCATATAGTCGACATCGACGATGCTCCGATTTATCGAGCCAACGGGCAGAGAATACCCCAACTGCAACTGCGATGCACGCCTGACTTGAACGCTCACCTACATTCATTGGTAGATACTTCGCCCGACAGATTGCCGTGTGCCGATTTTCTGAAAACGATGCCTTCGGTTTATGTAACCGACTGGATATCGTCGCTCTCGCTGGCCCGACTCCAACAGAGGGCTCAAAACATTACAGCGATTGCCGAGAGTCTGGATAACGATTGGGAGAGCGCAGCCTACATTTATTTTGCACGCGCATTGGGATTTTCGCGCAATGCCGACCCATTTGAGCGGCTGGCCCGCGCCACTCCCCTATCAGTGCTTCGCAAGCACGCTAACGACCAATCGGTGTTGGAAGCCATATTGTTTGGCCAATCAGGTTTGCTCGACAATGCTCCGGCTGACAATCATTACGTAAATCTGCTGAAGGAAGAGTATGCGTTTTATCAACATAAATTTGATTTGCATCAGCCAAAGCCGATAATATGGCAGCTTGGGCGAATGCGTCCGGCCACCTTCCCGCATCGCCGAATTGCTTTGTTGGCCCGGGTGGTTCGCGACAATCCTTTCTCAAAATATATCAACCCCGACTCGCCCCCATCGCTTGGGGAACTGGTTGACTCGCTCAACATTGACCTGGAGGGATTTTGGAGCACGCATTACACCTTTACCTCTGACGCAGCGCCATGCCCTATCAACATGACCAAGCAATCTATATTGTTACTGATTATCAACGCAGTAGTGCCAATAATGTATGCCTGGGGCAGTTACTATAACCAGCCGGGGCTGATTGACCACGCCGTAGAGTTGCTGGGCGATATACGCCCGGAGGACAATGTCCACACCCGCCATTTCACTCAGCTCGGAATAGCATGCAAGGATGCTTTGACATCGCAAGGGATGATTCATTTGCGACGTCAATATTGCCAAATGCGCCAATGCCTGAACTGCCGCATCGGCCACCGACTGTTATCATATAAATCGCAACGCCAGCCCGACCAGCCGCTGCGGCTGTTCTGAGCGGGCTTTCACAATGTTTCCAATAATGACTAATTCTCACACAGCCACCTTACTGATGCATTGCCCCGACCGCCCGGGCATTATCGCTATCCTGACACAGTTTATCAACGCAAACGGCGGTAACATTATCTATCTCGACCAATATGTCGACACGGTCAATTCAATTTTCTACATGAGAGTGGAATGGGATTTGACCGATTTCATCATTCCCACCGATAAGATTGCCGACTATTTCAACACTCTCTACGCACTCCCATACAATGTGAATTTTTCGCTATACGTCAATAACCGGCCACAACGCATGGCGATATTCGTGTCGAAGATGTCACATTGCATCTATGACATTCTTGCCCGAAAAGCGTCGGGGGAATGGGATGTAGAAATTCCGCTGATTATTTCCAATCACCCTGACCTCGAGCGCATCGGCCAACAATTCAATATCCCCTACCACTACATTCCTGTTACGCCCGACACAAAACCCGAAGCTACGGCGCAACAGCTTAAGCTACTGAGTGACAGCAAAATTGATTTCATAGTGTTGGCTCGCTATATGCAGATTATTCCGCAGGAGATGATTGACCGTTACAAACACCGCATTATCAACATTCACCACTCATTCTTGCCTGCTTTCATAGGAGCCAAGCCCTATCATGCGGCTTATCAACGAGGCGTAAAGCTGATTGGAGCTACGTCGCACTACGTTACGCCCGAACTTGATGCCGGCCCCATCATAGAGCAGGATATCACCCGCATCACTCACCGCGACACTATCAACGACTTGGTAAGGAAAGGGCGCGACCTGGAAAAGATCGTCCTCTCACGTGCCATTCAAAAACATATCGAGCGAAAAATTCTGACAATCAACAATAAAACTATAGTGTTCTCATAAAGTACGAGAGAGCTAAATAAAGGGCAGAGAGTTGCCGGGAGCGGAGAAAAAAAGTCATCGGCCGATGGCAGCATGTCAGATTATGGCCTGGCGGGGTGTATCCATTTAAAGAAGCAGAATCGGCTACTCTCTGATTTTCGTAATCAATAAAAAAATAGAGTCGAGCTAATCGAGCCCGACTCTATCTCCAACAAAAATTATTTAACTGAGCACCTTGTTGAACAGTGCCAAC
This sequence comes from uncultured Bacteroidales bacterium, assembly GCA_947177325.1. Taxonomy (GTDB): domain Bacteria; phylum Bacteroidota; class Bacteroidia; order Bacteroidales; family Muribaculaceae; genus JAGBWK01. Next base: position 1,207 of record CAMWUH010000161.1, on the reverse strand, counting down.
GAGCAGCGTAGTTATGTCGCTGACACTGCTCAGAGGCTTTATCGTTTTATTATATCTATCTTTCTAATCAGAAACCGAAGCCACTCATTGCGCTGTTGATTTCTTTAGCAGCCGCGTTCATTTCTTCTTGAACTTGACGGGCAGCGGCATTCATTTCGGCTTCTACTGCTTTAGAGGCTGCTTTCACAGCTGCATTAGAGCTTCCTGCTGATTTCAAAGCAGCGTTGAGTTCGTCTTGAGCCTGGCTCATAGCTGCATCAAATTCGTCTTGTGCTTGGCTCATTGCAGCATTATAAGCATTTTCAACTGATCCGGCTTCGAAATCAACATCATCGTCGTCGTAGTCTTCGATATCTGAAGAAACCTCTTCTGATACTTCAATGTCAGAGGCTTCGTTGTTTTCAGTCGAATTGTTGTCAGATGAACCGCAAGAGGCCATCAAAGCGAGTACGCTAAGAGATAAGAATATTTTTTTCATTTTTTAGTTGTTGGTTATGATTATGATTAGATGTGATTTCAGGATTAGGATGCCACCCAGCCAGCTGCATCGACAGCTGCACCGGCAGCTTTTTCAGCAAATTGCTCAGCAAAGATGCGGGGCATAAAGCATGCGAGAACGCAAAGCACGATGCCAATGATGCATTGAGCAACATTTTGTTTTTTGGTTATGCCGATAATGCCAAAGATGAGAGCGAGAACGGTGAGAATCCAAACTACGTAAACTAAGAACAGGCACCATCCGCTGATAAAGGGAGTAAGTGACAACACCAGAGCCACGATACCTAAGATAAGAGTATTTTTTGCCATAATAGAAAAAAATGAATTGGTTATGATAAAATTAATTAAAATTATGTAGGTTAAAGCGATTTTTTTTAGTTCAAGTCGATTCGGAACTTATCTGCCTTAATCACGATGCAAAAATATAAAAAAAAGTTTTAACTTATCCCATCCATTTCGTCCACTTTGTTCATTTCGGAAATAAAATAAAAAAGCCCGATACGTTGTAGGGTATCAGGCTTATGGGGTATTGAGGATTTTATGTATTAATCCCAATCAAAGTCGGAGCTATTAAAAGAGCTTTCCATTTCGTTGACCCATTCAACCGCTTTATTGGTAGACTTTTAAACATTCGGTAACTAAATGATTAAATTTATATAACCGAATTTTGGCACTTGTAATTGTGTACTGTGGCAAAAAGTTACCTTAC
>CAMWUH010000160.1 GCA_947177325.1 uncultured Bacteroidales bacterium | reverse complement strand
TATAGAAACAGAGTTGGTCGCAACTTATCCCAGTAGTTGCGACTCAACCTGTTTTAGAGCGGGGTTCTAAAGCTCGTAAGGCATACATCCATGTTCCTTATGTCGGTCGTCGTATTCAATTATTATCGAACCGGCTGTAAGCCTTGGAGCGGAAGTTGATATGTTAATTGTCTACATTTTATTTATCTGATTTTAGTGGTTAAACGATTAAAAAAGTTTGTAGCCGACTACAGATTTTTTTTGTGTTAATAGATAATTTTGGTTGAAAAGCTTTTCAATTGCAAAGATAGCATGTCAAGAAACCGGAAAAATCTCAAAATATCCCCTCTGAAATAAAAAACTTGCGAAAATGATGAAACAAGATTGCATTTGCGATGCAAAGTACCCCGCTAATCGAAAGAAATCAAGAATGTTAGCATTGTTGATCGGGATGACATTTTTCGCGTCATTGGTTTCGGCTTCAGGTCAGGTAAAAGGAGCCAAAAAACTGTTGCCACTTCTTACTGGAAACTTTCTTACGTGTAAGTTTGAAAAATATCAGGCAATTAGTTGTGAGATAAAAAAATAAAGTATAATTTTGCAGTGAAAGTCTCGCCGCAGGGATCTCCGCGGAGATTAGCGGGTGGGGCGACATTTTTTGATAAAGGCGTGTACTCGACGCTCTTTCTTGGCTTGTTGAAACCTGGAAAACTTCAATCTCAGTCAGGAATGAAGCAAATGGGTAGATGCTTCATTGGATATGATATGTTGCGACGGCGCAAGTCGGCCGTTAATAATATTGTGTCGGTGCGATGCATAGCGATATGCGTGGCTCGGTGCAATTATATCATATTTGCGTGAGGTCTCTGCAAATTTGCTCGTTCTACTGAGATGGGCAATTCCAGGGCCTCAACAAGCGGAACGGGCAATAGTAAGGCTCTCGCGCTTTTTTTATTTTAATCAATCCTTAAAAAATAGGCCAACGATGGAGCCCGGCGGCACAATCATTTATTGCTATGCTCAATCGATTGCGCATCTCGCTGATTGCCTTGACTTTGGCGGCATCAGCTTCTGTAGCTTCGGCTCAGACCAAATGGTGGGATTCAACCCGATCAACCGAGGGAATCACGCTCACCGGAAATTTTGGCCTCAACATCAGTGACTTCCGTGGAGGAGATTCCTGGAGTGGTGCCAAAGCCGGCATTAACATCGGCGTTATGGCAGAGAAACCTATTTTCACTTCTCTGTCGGTTAAAGCCGGGTTGTTTTATACCATGAAGGGTAATCATCACAAGAGCGACGGTGCTTTTGGCGGAACTCTCGAAGTAACCTATAACCCCGGATATATCGAACTTCCCATTATGGCGTCATATCGCTATCAGCTCAATACCGACATCAGATTGCAATTTGATTTCGGCCCTTACTTTGCTGTCGGTGTTCACGGTAAGGACATTAAAAAACATGGCGGAGGTGCTACTCATGATTCCAAGATCGAATACAACCTATTCGGCAAGGATGGACAGTGGAGCCGGTTTGATTTCGGTTTCCGTTTCGGTCCGGAAGTGATTTGGAAAGATCGCTTTTCAGCAGGACTCGCTTATGAAGTATCGGCCGTCAACATCTGGCCCGATAGCGGTGGCAATCTCGGCAACAGCAACTTCATGATCAACCTCGGCTATAAGTTCTATACTTTCTAAGTATTGAATATAATGAAACATAAATTAGCTATTTTATTTGCGACCGTTCTTTTGTCGGTGGCGGCCGACGATGCTCGCTCCTTTGCATCTGCAGCCCCTCTTGCTTCACCAGCAGAAGCCTCTGCGTCTGAAAACGAGTGGATTGAAATCGGCGGCGTTGAACTTTACAGAGAATATTATGTTAACCAGGAGGGTATCGCGAAGAGGTATTCACAAAGATTACCAGCAACTCTCTATGTTATTTATCTTGGTGAGCGAATGTTGTATCGCGTATATTATTCCGGGAATTATTATAGTGTAATTCCTGCTTCTCGCTATGGGTACAATGCATCTGTTGTTATAGACAAAAAAAACTATTATTTAGATGTGCCTCAATGGTAATTATTCTCCACTGAAATAAACTAAAAAAAACAATTTAAACTCTAAATTAAACAACGATGAAAAAATTTGTAAACTTTTTCTACATGGCCTTGATTGTCGTAATGGCAGTCGGTTTCACTTCATGCGGTGACGATGATGAACCCAAAGGGGATGATCTCATCGAAAAACTCCAGGGTACATGGAATTTCGAATCAATGAAAATTGAAGCAATGGGGCAGACCATTGAATTGGATATCGACGACATAAAACATAATACCGGTTACGATCAATTCTACGATGAAGTGTTAAGATTTGACGGCGAGAGAGTCAACGGTCAGCCGTTCACCGTTAAAGGTAACAAAATCCTTCTTCCTTACTACGAAAATGAAGAATGGTGGATGGAAGTCAGCTTCAAGGGCTCAAACATGACCCTCTATATGAATATAGACTATCAAGGTTATAACATGAAGGCGTGGACAACATACAGCCGTGCCGGTCGCTCATCGGCTCCCGCCTATGTTGAAAACGCGACTACTGCAGCCATAGAAAATGCCGTGAAGCTCGTTGTCAAAGGCTTGTAAACTTTGAGTTTGAGATAATTATTTATGGAATGGTCAGGAGAGGTGCGGGCGATATCAGCTACTGCACCCTCCCGACTAATTCTTTAACAATAATCAGGGTAAATATTTGGGCATTTATCTTTTTCAGCTTTATTTCAAAAAACTTTAATTATGAAAAAAATTATTCCTTTTATTATTTCTTTTCTTGCTGTAATTTTAGGTTGCCAACATGCGTCTTCTCAAACTACTTCTGAAGGAGCTGCTACCGGAAGTAAATATTTGCCTCTCGAACGAGTGACCACCGATTATATGAAAAAACTGGTTGATCCTTACGCATCAAACATTAATTTGACCGGGAAACCCTTAGTTGTATTAACTTCTACAAAAGCATGCCGAGTAGGTTTATTCGCATCTGATTACCTGCAACGATATTTTTTAAAACATAATCCCAATGCGACATTTGTTGAATATAGAGTGGATGATGATTGGAATACTGTGTGGTATAAAGATTTTTGTAAGAGAGCTCAATTCGAAGGAGATAGTGTCCCATATATCATTTTTATCAATCCCGAAGGGCGTACAAAATTTGTTAGAGGATTTAGAAAGGACCAGCCTGAGGATGTAGATAGATTGCTAAATGAGTTTTTAAAATAGGATTTGGTCGCACAAATAGGATTATTTTTCTAATCATTAAAGAGGTTTTTAAGATGAAAAAATTTTTACTTTGTTTGGTTATGCTGATAATCGCCATTCCGTTAGTATCAGCTCGCTCGGTAATTAAATATCGCTATAACCACAGCTATGAGCTTAAGACCGACAAGAAATTCACTGATTCTACGTTGGCCGGCACTTATCGGTACATTGCGGTTGACAACGATGGCGGTCGCACTACTTATACACTCTGCGACAGTCAAGGTAAACCTACCGGGACAAATCCATTGATCTTTACTGCAGCTGATTACAACGAAGATGCCGGAGGAATGTTGCAGATAGATGATGATTGGCTGATATTCGGTGGAGTTGTGATGTATATTCTTGATCTTAATCTCAAAACACTTTCCATCACCAACGGCCATTCCTACGCAATGTTTGTTAGAGAATATTAATTATTTCTTGGCGTTATTGTGGTGTAAGTCGGTGAATTATATTATATTTGCCGGTATTGATAACCAATTGAAGATTCAGAATGATCATGAAAAAGTTAACGGTTTTCTTAGCTTTGTTAATAGGCTCGGTCAGTTTCTCGGCTTTATCTCAGTCGAAAGCATTACAAGCCGGTTATAAAGCTATAAAGGGATTGAGAACTTCTCAGAGTCAAATCGGCGGTGCACGACCCATAACAGGCCATCCTGTAGGCCCGATTCGCGGCTTTAACCAAGGAATAACTTTCGAAAATCACCGCATAGATTCGCTCGGTAAGAAGATGAGAAGTCATACCGACAGCCTGATAAACGATATCAGGGAATCAACAGAAAAGATTTCCGAAGCGATAAAGCCGCTTTTGGCTACAAACAAGCTCTTTGATGCTGTCGAGGCGCGTCAAGCCGAACTCAAATATGCAGAAGGTAATGACTCAATAGCTCAGCAATGGCTCGCGCAATATTTTGAGCTGGCTTGTGCCCACCCGGCTGCGGGTTATGACAGGGACAGGTATCGCAGGCTGGTTGATGATGCGGTAGATAATTACTTGGAATTGCGACAGCCAACTCCCGGGGAGCTGATGATTGATATCTATCAATTTCACGCTGACAATCCTGATAAAAAATATGACCGCAGGTTTGGACCCTGTGAAAGTCGCCTTATTAACAAAGCATTGGCGATGAGTTGCGACCAAGCAATTTCAGGAAACATCACGGAGCAGGAGATCAATAACATAAGACGCCTTGAGAAGTATGCCCGAAAATATAGGATGTTATACGACCGATATATTGTAGACGCACTATGCTATTATCTCGCCGGAGATACCTACAACACCCGGATGGCACTTGAAAAAAGCGAGGTTGCATTGAATGAGGCCGCGGGATGGAATAACGAAGATGATAAAAAACGGCGGCGCCTGTTGGATCAGATGCCGGAAATCGAAGCGGGAAACCGTCTGATGGATGCTATTCTTTATTCTTTTCCCACTGAGATAATCATAGTTGACGATCCTGACGAATTACAGTCAGAAAATGATTGAAATAAGCGTTGCGGTTGATAAAATTAAGCGGCAGGTTGTAGAAATTGAAAAAAAGTTGTTACTTTGCAAGAACATTTGAGGCGTGTTAATCGTAGTATATGTTAAACGCTATGCTTTATTAGGCGCGAGGGCTTGGCCGCAAGCCAACCGGAACGCACCGTTAACAACGCTTCACCACGTTTTCAATTCTTATTCACATACACATTTATCAACAATTTGCTTATGAAATCATTCAAACGTATTTTGATTATTGCGCTCGTTGCTATGGCAGCCGTGCTTCCCGCCTCAGCACAATTCCGTTTCGGTGTGAAAGCCGGTGTAGCTGTCAACAGCTTGAAACTCAACAAGGATATTCTCGATGGCGATAACCGTGCGGGCTTTACCGGCGGTGTGATGGCCGAATTTACCGTGCCAGTTCTCGGCTTGGGTATGGACGCATCTGTGCTTTATGCTTCGCGCGGTGCAAAAATCGAGCAGGAAGTTGAGGGTACAAACGATGTTGAAATCGTTAATAAAACCCGCAGCTATATCGATATTCCTTTGAACTTCAAATGGAAAATCGG
>CAMWUH010000159.1 GCA_947177325.1 uncultured Bacteroidales bacterium | reverse complement strand
CGCCGTTGGCAGAGCAGCCGTCGAAAGTGTACTGGCCTTTGCGGAGGGCGGGAACGGCAGCGCGGATCTGATTAAGACGGATGATGTGTTGCGAGAGGTCACCGTTGAGGGTTTTGGCCATGTTGCCCTGAGCATTTTTGAATTTGCCGAAGTCTTCAACGTCGACAGAGCCTTTGACATACTCGCCGAAGTAGGCGCGACCTGAGTTGGCAAGAGCCAAGAGGGGACCTTTGTCGATTGTAACGCCTTTCTGGAATTCAACTTCAGAGCCGTAGTAGATACAGGGGATGCCACGGAAGGTGAACATCAGCGAGAGGTTTTCTGCCCATTGCTCTGTGCCGCCGCTGAAGCGGGTGCCGTCGTTGGGACCGGGGCAGTAGTCGTGGGAGTCAACGTAAACAACGTTCCAAGAGGCGTCGTTGTAGAAGTGGTCGCCTGATTTAGCGATGTTGACAGCCTGGCCGGCGTTGTTGAAGTTGTAGTGCATGGGGAAGTCGATCACGTTGAAGCCTGATGCCTGAGAGTAATCGGGCTCGTGCCATGCGCCGTTCTGCATGAATACGTTTTTAGAATTATGGACAGTAGCGGGATCTTTTTCGCAGGTAAGCATGTTGCCGAGGGGTGAAGCGCCTTCGGGCACAACCTGATTAGCCCACCAGTTGGCGTCGTATTGTTTCCACTCGTTAACGAGGGTGGGGTCGGATTTCCAGGTGTAGTAGTGGGAAGAGAGGACGTGTTGGTCGCGGTAAACAACGCTGCCGTAGCGAGCGCAGCACTCACCGAACATGTAGAAAGGAGAGTTGCCTTTACGGGCACCTTTATATTTTTCGCCAAGCTCGATAAACTTGGGAATGAAAGCGGCGTTGAAGGTAAGGGGGGCGATGTGGCCGGTGGTGTCGATGCGGAAGCCGTCGACGCCCATTTCGATGAATTTGCCGTAACATTCAACAATGTAGTCGACTACAGCGGGGTTTTCGGTGTTGAGGTCAACGCAGTCGCCTGCAATCTGACCCCACCAGCGGCTGGGTTCGTCCCAGTTCCATGCGTTGGCAACATGGTGCCAGTAGTTTTTGTTATCCCAGTTGCCGCCATCGGTGTTCTTCATATATTTGAAGCGAGTGGGGTATTGTTGGGTGTTAGGGTCGAGGTTCCAGTAAGATTTGCCGCCGAGTTTTTCAGAGTCGGGGATCAAGCAAGCTTCGATTTTAGCTTGGTTGCGGATATTCTGGCTGCGGTCGAAGAGGTGGCAGAGGTTTTCTTCGCCAAAGTTGCCGGTGTGTTGGAGCACGATGTCGAGGATAACCTTCATGTCGAGGTCGTGAGCAGCTTTGATGAGGTCTTGGAATTTGACATCAGAGGCCGAACCCCATTCTTTGCGAGATTCGTAACGGAGGTCAACTTTAGAGAAGTCAGAAGCGTGATAGCCGTGGTAGTCGAAACCGGAGGCGTTTTGCACAACGGGGGTAATCCATACGGCAGTGAAGCCGAGCGCTTTGATGTAGGGGAGTTTCTCGATCAAGCCGGCGAAGTCACCACGCCAGCAGGGGTCGTTGTTGGCGATCTGGTCGGCCTGACCGTCCCAGCAAAGAACGTTGTTCTTCGGATCACCGTCGTAGAAACGGGTGGTCATCGCGAAGTAGATGGTTTCGTCGCGGAAATCCGTGCGATCACCGACGAAAGTAGCAGCTGCTGATGGGAAAGCTACGAGTGCAGCCATGGCCAGCAGGAGCCATTGGGTAAATTTTCTCATTGTGATGGGTTTATTGGTTAAGGAAAAATGTTGGTTTAGTTATCTGTCGGTATGGTATAAGGCGCTGCAAATTTGGCGGATGCAGCTTTCCGGTTACGCAGATGAAGATGTTGAAGTGTTTTCAGGAAGATTGTGCGGTTGGTATCTTCTACTGCATTATGGCCACAAATTTATGATTAATTTGTGATATTAACAAATTTTTTAACTAAATTTTTTTAAGGGTGACGGTGAAGCGTAGGTCTTTGAAGAGTAGCGATTTGCCTGTCCTTACAGTTTTTTATTGCACTGCATAGATTGGGGAACCGGGTCTAAAATCCGGGCTTTAGAAGTCGCGGGCAATGGTATAGTCGAAGATGTCAATAAGGTCAGCTACGGCGGGATTGGACTCGGGTGTGCCGTAGGCGGCTGTCAGACGGCCAACGGCGCGGTCGCGCATAAGCTGCATTTGCTCGGCGGCGTATTCGATGCCACCTTGGCGGCGAGCGTAGGCTATCAGCGAATCAATTTCGGCCGAGGTGAGGGTTTCCTTGCGCGAGAGCTCAATCATGGCGGCGTTGTCGGAGTCGGTGCCATTGTCAAGAGCATAGATTAGCGGCAGAGTGATTTTTCCTTCGCGGAGGTCGTTGCCGGTGGGCTTGCCGATTTTGTCGCCGGGCAGATAGTCGAAAATGTCGTCTTTGATTTGGAAGCATAGGCCGAGGTCGCGGGCAAAGTCGAGAAGGGGAGCAATCTGCTCGTCGGTAGCCCCGACGGCGTAGGCACCCATTCGCGCACATGCCACAAACAGAGAGGCCGTTTTGCGGTCAATGATGCCGAAGTAGGCGTCGCGGTCAATGTGGTGGAAGCGGGCGTTGTAGATTTGGTCGATTTCGCCCAAAGAGAGCAGCTTGCCAAGGTCGGCCACGGCCGAGATAATGCGGAGGTCGGCGGTGTCGAGGGCGCGTTGGAGCGACGACGACACAAAGAAATCGCCCACAAGCACGGCTATATGATTGTCCCAAAGGCCGTTGATAGTGGGCTGATTGCGGCGCATATCGGTTTCGTCGACCACATCGTCGTGGATAAGTGAAGCATTGTGGAGCAGTTCAACCGAGGCCGCTGCCGAGATGAGCGAGGGGGAGTTGATGTCGCCGAGCAGTCGGCCGCTCAAAATCACCATTATGGGGCGAATCTGCTTCCCTTTAGTCGCCAGGTAATTGTCGATAATGCCGTTCATTAATTCATTTGATGACCGCAAGGTGGTAGCAATCAACTGATTGAGCTGATTGAGCTGCGGTTTAATCTGTGATTGAATTCGTGAAAGAGTCGACATTTTCAGTTGTTAAAATGGCAGGTGGTTTTGAAACTGCGGTGCAAAATTAACAAAATGTTTTGAAATTTTCAGCTAAAGAGGTGCTGACAATGAAAAAAAAGTGGTATTTTCGCAAATAAAATCTAAACCTCCAATGAAAATAAAAGAAAATCAAGAGCCTGCAAACAACGAAGTTTCCGGCACACATGAAGAACAACCTGGCCGCCAACGCACCCTCAGCTGGAGCTTGGCCGGCCTTATATTGGCAATTCTAGCCTGGGTAATTACCTTTTCAACCGGTGCAATCAAGAGCTACGTGGGGCTGCAGGTGCAGCTGATAGTAACGATGATAGTAGCCGTAGTGTCGCTGCTGCTCTGCTGGCTCGGGCGCAAGAGCAACGGATTTGTGTCGATGATAGGCATGGTGGTCAGCGGGTCGCTGGTGTTGTTTGTCATCATCGGCCTGATAGGCACTTCATTGCTTGACTAAGCTTTGGTGCTTTATCAGCCGAGGAATTTGCGCAGCAGCGGGATAGCTCTGATAGGGATTGCTACGATAATCGAGCCAACCAACACGGCCGGAAACAACCAGTTGCTCTCCATAAGTTCGGGACAGCAGTTGGGGATTACGTAGCGAGTTAGCATCGGCTGAATGAAATACATCGGAAACGAAATGCGAGCTATAAAGGTCACACCTTGCCTGACAAGGTTGTGGCCTTTGATTTTTATCGGCGCCAGTAGCGCGAAAACCAGCACTGCGGCCGCAGCTGTAGTTACGGATATGGCCTCCGACATGCGTTGGCCGTAGGTGTCGTAGAGTTTCGGAACGGCTATAATAATATAAGGTAGGGCGAAGCCAACCAGAGCGAGAATGGCGATAACGGCAATGCGCCGTTGGCGTCCTCTGGATGAGAGCAGAGGGTAGCGCATCAGGCAAACGCCCGCAACGGCGTAGCCGAGGCAGCCGTAGAATGTGCCGAATATTGAGGTATTGAAAACAAAATCTCCGGAAAAATTTTCAATGAACGGCAAACTGAGAGCCGCAGCCCAGAGTATGAGGAAATAGCGGTAGCGAGGGAGAGTGGCGGTGCGAATCCAGGGTGAGATGACCGGATAGAAAAGATACATCGAGAGGAGGATCGGGATGAACCATGCCTCGGGAAATGTAAAACGAAGCCAGAACCAGCGTATCTGCGACGCGAGGAAGTCGATGTTGGCATCAGTGAAATGGTAATAGAGCCATGCGAAGATAAACGACCAGAAAGCAAACGGAATGAGCACGCGGGATGCCCGTCGGCGAATGAATGTGCCTATGCGGCGCGAAACCGGGAGCAGCAGTGCGCCCGAAATAATGAAAAACAACGGCGCGTTTATGGCGAAAACGGGCGATAACCAGCGCCAGGGGCTCGTGGGGTCGTTCACGGGGATTGTGTGCTCGGCGATAACGAGAGTGATGGCCAGGGCGCGGATAAGGTCGAGACTGAAGACGCGGCTGCCATCGCGGTGGCGCACGGCTTCAGAGAGGCGGGGGGTGTCGACAAAGCTTGAGTTGCGATTAAGGTATCGAAACATGATTGATAGTGTTGGTATTAGATTCTCCGGAGGAAATCACAATTGATAATCATAAAGTTACTGATAATTATTGAGAGCTTCAGAGAGTTGGCGGGTGATGATGGCGCGTAGCTCGGGGGGGCGGAGCACTGTGATACGAGGCCCGTAGCTGAGAAGCTCTGAAACGAAATCGTCGGAGATTTTCAATCGGTAGGTGAAAATGGAGTAGGAGTCAGAGATTTCCTCATGCTGAGAGTGGTGGAGGGGGAGGGCACGGAAATATTTGGCCTGGCGTGCATCAACTTTGATGACGATGTCTTTCACTTCGCTGTGGTTGAATATAATGCCGAAGGAGTCGTGGAAGTAGGTTTCGGCATCGAAATCATCGGGGATGGTATAAGTTTGGGGGGAGAGGTTGACGCCCGACATGCGGTCTAAGGCGTAGGTCTTGATGGCTCCATCGGCGTGGTTGCGCCCTGTCACATACCATCGCTGCCGAAATATTTTGAGAAAGTAGGGGTCGATGGTGATGCCCTGATTGGGGGTTGCGCGGGTGTAGGGGTGATAATTGAAAATCAGGGGGTGCTTTTCGCGCAGGGCGGCCACGGCTAAGGGAAGGTAGCTACGGGCCGAGGGCACATCTTCGAGGAAAATCATCGAGGCAACGTCGCGCGCATCAGAGAGCAGGTGGGTCATCGAGGCGGAGTTGAGCATCCCTGGATCTTATACACATCTCCGAGCCCACGA
>CAMWUH010000158.1 GCA_947177325.1 uncultured Bacteroidales bacterium | reverse complement strand
TTATCTTTTCCAATCGGCTGCAACCGTTGACGTGATTTCAGCAATCAAAGCCGAGGCTTCTTCCTCAGTGCCGTCGAAGTCGCAGATCAATATAGCGAGAGCAAATTTACGACCGTCGGGGAGCCTGATAAATCCCACATCGTTATGTGCCGTCAGCTCACCCCTGTCGTTGCGGTAGCCGCTCCCGGTTTTATGCCAAAGTTTTGCTCCGCTATATTCCGTCAGGCCGGCGGCTATGCGGTCGTGACCGGTATCGACTTGTGAAAGCATTTTGATAATTTGATCTTTGTGGGGCACTCCCGTTAAGTCGTCGGTAAGTAACTGAAAAATAAGCGTTGCCGCGGCGAGGGGAGTGGTGTTGTTATCATAGCTCAGGCTGTGGTCGCGCTTCATTTGAGATTCGGAGTAACGAATGGCGAATTCCGTGTCGACGGCAATCGATCTGACAATGCTGTCGGTTGCAGCCTGATTGACAATGTGCCGGAACAGCAGGTTGCTTGCATTGTTGTCGCTTTTTATCAGTGAAGCAGACAGGAGTTCTCCGATTGTGATGCCGAAAGGTGTGTCTGCGTGATTTCCGATTACAGGGCTCCATGTTTCGCGGTCAATTTCTTCAGGGAAAATAGTGAGCAGGGAATCAAGCCCGGAGTTTGAGCCGCTAAGTTGATTGCTTACCGCGAGCGCCTGGTGGAGCTTGAATACGCTCATCATCGGGTATCTGAAGTCGTTGTTGACAGTTAATGTGTCGGTTGCGTTAATGATCGCTATACCGACTTTTCCGGGCACTTCGCTGATAATGCTGTCGAGAGCAAGTCGAAGCGATTGCGTTTCTGTTTTTTTGTCGGGCGCGGCAGCGTCTTTTCGGGTTTGCCTCAGGCAGTAGGCGGTTATGGCCAGAAGAATGAGAGGAACAATAAGTCTATACTTTTTCATTTTCAATCACATTCATAAATCGCAGTTTTCAATCTATTCATTCATTCTATTTGTTCACTCCGGATTGAAATTGACTGACTATGGCAAGCAGGTCGTCGGGGAGATATTGGAGCGCTTTGGCTTGCATTTCCGGGGGAATACCAAAGCGGGCTTCAGCGAGCGAACCTACGATTGCGCCTACAGTGTCGGTGTCACCACCATAAACCACTGCGCGCCTCACTGCGTCTTCAAAACTTTCGGCCTCGGCTGCAATTTTCAGCGCCAATGGCACACATCCTTGGCAGGTAACGTCGAAGTAGCCGGGCTCGGGGAGTCGGCTGAAAGCATCGGGTCCATAAAATTGCCCGGCAACATCGGTGAAAATTCGCGAGTCTTTTTCAGCGGCTTTTCTCATGCGAAAAATGGCAATGGCGATGGCTTGTGCGCCTTTGATGCCTTCGGGATGGCTGTGGGTTATTTCGGCCGACGCTTTCGCTTGGGCTAAAACATCGGTTTCACTGTCAAACAACCATGCCACGGGACTTACTCTCATCGCTGCTCCATTTCCAAAACTATTGTATGGGCGAGGATTGTCGCTCATCACCCATTGATAGAATGAACCGCCGTAGGCTCCCATCGGATTGGGGTAGCGACGGCAGAGGGTGTGCATGGCGTTTTCGTAGCTCTTGTTGTTAAGAATCGCGTCGGCGACAGCAAGTGTGCAAATGGAATCGTCGGTAAATTCTGCGTCGGGGGCGAAAAATGGGAAATTATAGTCGGCAGTATTGTCAAACTCATAGATTGAGCCGGCTATGTCGCCAATAATTGTTCCTATCATAGGCTTCGTGAAGTGAAGTATCAGAGTGATTTGATTACTCGCGCAGGATTGCCAACGGCAACTGAGTTGGATGGAATGTCACGCGACACAACGCTTCCTGCTCCGATTACTACGTTATCGCCGATTGTAACGCCGGGCAGAATTGTCACTGAGCCGCCTATCCACACATTGTGGCCTATGGTGACAGGTTCGGCCCATTCCACGGCTGTGTTGCGTGTGGTGGCGTCGAGTGGATGACAGGCGGTGTAGATGCTTACGTTCGGCCCGATGAATACGTTATCGCCCATTCTGACGTCGGCTTCATCCAATATAGTCAGGTTGAAGTTGGCGAAGAAGTTTTCGCCTATGAAAATGTTGCAGCCATAGTCGCAGCGAAACGGTTGGTTAAAATGAAACTGACTGCCATGGCCGCCAAGCAGTTGATGCATTATTTCATAACGTCGCTCGGTGGCTGACGGGCGGAGGCTGTTGTATTCCCAAAGCAATTCGCGGATTGCTTCGAGTCGGCCGACAAGGTAGGGATGGGCGGCGTTGTAGATTTCGCCGCTTTTCATCGCTTCCCAAATTTCAGTTTCATTCATTTCTATCGGTTTTTCAGATAAGAGAGATTATCGTTGAGGTGGAATTAAGGATGAAGTTCCACGATGAAGCGTGTTCCGTTGGTGTAAGTTTCATCGATGCGCAGGTTGCCGTTCATTTTGGTGGTGAGCAAAGCGCAGATAGGCAATCCGAGTCCGTCGCCTTTGGTCAGATCGCGAACAGTGGTGAAGGGTTTGAACAGTTCTGCTTGCTTTTCGGGATCGATTGACTCTCCTGAATTGGTGATGATGAACTGAATATTGTGAGGCCCGCGCTTTTTAGCTTCGAGGCTGATTTTACCGCCGGCAGGTGTGTGGATTGCTGCATTGTTGAGTAAATGGTTGAGCACTCGTGTGAGGGGTTCCTCGCTCAAGGGTGCATTCATTTTCGGAGCATCGACTATTACTTTTACGTCGGGTTTTACTTTTGTCTTGACATCATCGCCGAGTGATTGGCAATATTTGGTGATATCTACCGATTCGGTGGGGTAGATGTCAGAAAGCGATGCTTCGAGATCGGAAAGCTCCTGGATATGACCGGTAAAACCGCGGAGCGCTTTCACTGCGGGCATATCGGCCGGCAAGGTGTTGAGCGTGGGCTCCATCTGTGCCGAAATGTTTGATATAAATTTTGTTTTGAGTTCGTTGTGGGCGCGAGCGGTGTCGATTTGTTTTTTCTGGCGACGGCTCAACGCAATGTACCGCAGCAATATGATTGCACCGATAACGAGAACTGCAGCTAAAATGGCTGCCAACACACAAAGTCCGATGATTAATGCTGTTTTGGCGGTCAATGAGCTGTCGCGGTCGGCAATGTCGGAGTTGGCTTGGTCAAGTTGTTGTTGCAAAGAGGCAACCCGTGCATCGGCTTTAACGAGGGCTACGGAATCTGACCATGCAAGATATTTTTCGTAAGTGCGTGAAATCAATCGAGCATTGCCTGAACGCGATGCAATGTCAATCAGGTCCTTATAACATTGGTCGGCTTTGTCGTAGTCGCTGCGATTTTCATAAAGGGCAATGAGGCTGTTGACTGCAGCGTCGCCTTTTTCGGTTTGGCCAAACATATAATATTGTTGAGCCGAAGCTGAGAGGAGGTCAATAGTCAGAGTGCTGTCGGCAGCTTGGTCAGCCCACGATTTCATGCGGGCAAGCTGTTCGCCGGCTTTATCAGACTTGCGCAACTTCAAATAAATCTTTTGACGCTCACGGGCCAGGGGATAGTGAAGAGCCGGCATTTTCTTTGATGACTCATCCTCTATTGAGGTCAAGAGTGCATCGGCCGAGTTGAGGATGTCAAATGCTTCTTTATAATAGTTCTCGCGATGATAGAGTGAAGCAACATTTACTGCAGCAGGGATAGCTTGGTCAACTTTACCTTCTTTCGCAAACGATTTGTAAGCTTGTAAATAGAGATAGCGGGCTTTGGGATATTCGTTGGCGGCTAAAGCTTGGTCGGCTTGCGAAACATACGACTGTGCTTGGCTTTGAGCAAACGCTGTTGTGGCTAACAGTGCTATAATCAGAAGGGTAATTATGCGTTTCATGAACAGTAGTAGAGGGTTTGTTTGACAAAAGAATTGAGTTGGCAGTTTCGGGCCGGCAACTATGGTGAGGTAAAGGCCCAAAGATTTACAAAGATAGTAAAAATATATTTAATTTATGGGGTAATGCTGAAAAAATCTTAACTTTGTACAGCTATAAGTCTGAAATCAATGAAAAGAATTGAAAAGGAAAAACGGATTGTTGGGTTGATGATGCGCATTTATTGCCGTGGCAGGCATCAAGCCGGCAAGGAGGCGCTGTGTGATGAGTGTGCCGCACTTCTCGCTTACGCACAGTCGCGACTTGAACGCTGCCCTAATTTCCCTGACAAGACTTCATGCCGACGTTGCACCATTCATTGCTATTCGCCGGAGCATCGCCGCGCAATCAAGGAGGTGATGCGATACGCAGGCCCTCGAATGTTGTTCCGTCATCCAATCATAGCATTGAAGCATTTGCTACAGTAGCATTAAGCAGGCGCCAATTGGCGTCGGGTAAGCGCAAATCGGCCGCCTCAAAATAGAAAAGCAACTTGCCCGAGAGATTCAGGCAAGTTGCATGATATGTGATAATGATATGATGGTAAATCGGAAGAATTACGCCGGCTTTGAGTATTTTTGGATACGTGAAGCGAGCTCGCGGGCCGAGAAAGGCTTGATAAGATAGTCGTTGGCGCCGGCATGCAGCCCTTTGATTAATGAAGGAGCTGAAGGAGAGCTGGAGGTCAATATAATGGGCACATTCCACGCGCGGGGTGATTGTCTGACTATTTCTATCACCTGAAACGCTTCATCGCCATTAATGTTAATGTCGAGAATGACGCCTTTAAGATTTTCAGCATTGAGCTCTACAAAGTCAACAAGTGATTGGCATATATAAACACCATATCCCAAACCCTCAAATTGAGATTTGAGTTGCAAGCAAGTCTCATCATTGCTGTCGGCGATGACGATGTTTCCAAGATCAGATGGCAACGGGGGAGTAAATAATGGTGACATAATATTGAGAGATTTTGTAGGTAATCAGGAATTGACGACTCTCACAGGAGCGTATTCCTATTCATTTTGTTATCGTATGGCAAAGTTCGCAAGAAATTTTCTATCAGTCAATAGGGTTACAGTAATGTATTGACAATGTTTGCATAGTTTAATTTCCTCTTAAACTGTTAACAACAAAGCAACAATATTATAGCAAATTATTATCCCTGCAGCTACGAATAATAAACTTATTGTAAAAATGTTGCATTTTTACACAATTTATTGCTACTGTAACAATATCACTCCGGTCAGTTGTCATTATCCCCTTTAATTTTTACCGACTCTAAGAAAAATACTAACAAAATCAGAAATAATTTGTAGAATTAAGAAAAACTCCTTACCTTTGCACACTGTAAAGCGAGGGCATCGACCTCAATCGGGTCAAAACGCCGGCCCTCAGCGCGGTCCGGTAGCTCAGCTGGATAGAGCATCTGCCTTCTAAGCAGACGGTCATGCG
>CAMWUH010000157.1 GCA_947177325.1 uncultured Bacteroidales bacterium | reverse complement strand
TCATTGACCACGGTTATAATTATACTACCCGTTACGCCCATCTAAGCGAAATCCTTGTCAAGCCGGGCCAGAAAATATCCCGTGGCGACTTAATCGGTAAAGTCGGCTCAACCGGTAAATCAACCGGCTCTCACCTACATTACGAAGTTCGCTTTAAAGACGTGCCCCAAAATCCGGTCAACTATTATTTCCAAGATCTCACTCCCGAGCAATATGCCGTCATGATTCAAGAGGCTGACAATGCCGGCCATGTGATGGACTGACCCTTTTTCTACCGGAAATCTCCTATCTGCAATCCTCAATTCAATGGACTCTCTTAATAAACGATACTATAAAATCAGCGAGGTAGCAACCTTGCTCAACATACCCGCCTCTACCCTGCGCTTTTGGGAAAAAGAGTTTACTATCATCAAACCGCGCCGTAACGATCGCGGTACGCGCTTCTACACTCCTGATGACATTGAAAAGATACGCATGGTCTATTACCTGGTCAAAGAGAAAGGTTATAAACTCGATGCGGCTCAAGAAGAAATCAAGCGCAATCACGACGGTGTCTCCAAGCGGGTTGAAGCCATTAACACTCTCAAAGAAATTCGACTTCGCCTGCAAACTCTTCTTGACGCACTCAACTCCCGTCGTTAAATCCTATAAACAAATATTGAGGAACCGGGTCTATATAAGAACGGCCTCGCTGAGAGCAGATTCAGCGAGACCGTTCTTGTTATAAATTCAGATGATTTCTATTCCATACCATCAAATTCAACTTTGGCATCATCCTGCTTCTTGTTCGGAAGCTCCAGGCCATAATGATGCTTGCGGTCAATAGCCTTCAGTACTAAGCCAAACAACAGCGCCAAAACGCCAAACGATGCAAATATCAGCATCGGCACCGTATAATTGTAGTTCAGCGGATTACTAACGCCTACATTGCTCGCAGCCAAAACTCCACCGATAATCATCGGCACGGCATACAAACCGATATTCTGAATCCAGAATATAACTGCATAAGCCGAGCCGAGCAAACGACCGTCGATCAGTTTGGGCACAGAAGGCCATAATGATGCGGGGACCAATGAGAATGAAATACCCAGCAAAATAATTGCGAGGAAAGTGATAAACACACCTATACCCCCCATCGGAGCTTGAATCTTCTCAATCTTAACCGAAAAATCTCGATTAAGTTCGCGAGCTTCGTTCAAATCAATCGACACATCTTTATCTGTCAGTAAATTAGCGATTTTCTGCGCAGATGCTTCAGCGGCTTCAGCATCAGCCACTCCGCCAAATGCCTGACGTGGGTTAATCAGAGCTTCCTGACCGGGTTCGAGACCTGCCAGCAAATCAGCCTGCGATTTATCTGTAAAGTGACCGGGATTAAACACCACCGATATCGAGCGATAATTACCATCGGCATCTGCTTGAGTATCGGTAAAGGTAGCTGTGATAATAGAATTTTCGGCATCAACTTTTGCCAAATCATTACCACGTAAGGCCGGTAACCCAACAGCAAATGTCAAGTGGCAGATAATCATCAACAACGCGCCCAATATCAACATGGAAGCGCCTTTACCTTTGCGGTCGAGATAATTGCCTAAGAAGGGAGTAATTGCGGCTGCACCCAAGGGAAAGACCGTAAAAATCAATGCTGCTTTCTCTGTGCTGATACCCAGATTACATTGCAACATATTGCCTGCATATTTCTGGAATGGGAAAATCGCCGAGTAATATAGCACACACAATATCGCTACTATCCAGAACACCTTCGAGGAGAAGATATATTTGAGGTCTGAAATCTTGAAGGGATCATCTTTCTCCTCTGTGTTGCCAATTTGATTCTCCAGCTTCTTATCCATGAAGGCGTATGTGATAAACGAAATCAAACCTATGATTAGAAGCAACACAACAAAGCCGGCCGAACGCGACACTTGAATCACGCCACCCATCTTGCAGAACAAAGGCGACAATGCAAACACGGCGGCAACACCTACGCGAGCCAAAGCCATCTCAATGCCCATCGCCAAGGCCATCTCCTTACCTTCAAACCATTTAACGATGCCACGCGACACTGTGATACCGGCCATTTCTATACCACAGCCGAATAACATAAAACCAACAGCCGACATCTTAGCCGAAGCAGGCATGCCATCAAAGAATGGTGTAACATTCCACCATTCTTTAGGCAGATTTAAGTTATTGGCAAAGAAATGTTCCAAACCACTACCCTCAAATCCGGGCGTCAATGCATAATAATTAATAAACGCACCTACGAGCATAACCGAGCCGGAAAGAATGGCCGTGAATCTAACTCCCATTTTGTCGAGAATAATCCCGGCAAAAATCAGGAAGAAGATAAACACGTTCAGAAACGTTTCCGAACCTGCAAAGCGTCCATACGTTTCGGGGTCCCAGTTCTTGGTATCTTGCAATGCTGTTTGAAGCGGCGATAACACATCGACAAACATGTAGCCGAAAAACATTGCAAGCGCCAACAGAATTAAAGCCGTCCACCTGACTGCCGGACGGTCATTAAGCAATTGTCTAACTTGTTGAGTCATTGTTAACTGTTTTATGTGATAATAATTTGTTCTTCAATTAGCTTATTCCAATCGGGCTATTTTATCCCTCTGGCGTCAAGCGCCTTTCGATATCGGCGTGCATTATCCTGATGGGTGGCATAATCAGTCGCAAAATTATGATAGCCCGAAAAATCTTCCTTCGCACACATATATATATAGTTATGCATCGGCGCATTCAGCACACCGTCAATCGTCTTAGCCTCCGGAATCCTGATTGGGCCGGGTGGCAATCCGGGAAAAAGGTAAGTGTTATACGGCGAAGTAACTTTCAAATGCTCCCCTGTGATGCGTCGCAATGTAAAATCTCCTACTGCAAACTTCACCGTTGGGTCAGCCTGAAGTTTCATCCCCTTTTTCAACCTGTTCAGATACAATCGCGCCACCTTTGGCCGCTCATCGGCCTTGTTGGTCTCTTCCTCCACTATTGAGGCTACTGTCGACACTTCAATCGGGGTCATATTCATTGACTTCGCTTTGCCTAAGCGTTCATCATTCCAGAATTTATCATAATGATTTTTAAGTCGGGCTATAAACTTATGGGGCGACTCATTCCAGTAAGCCTCGAATGAATCAGGTAAGAAAAGCGCCGGAACTTCCCTCCGGCTTATTCCTTCGGCCGAAGCCAGTGAATCGGCGGCAGCCAGAAATTCATCTTCGGAAAACTCCATCTGCGCCGCAAATCTTTCTGCCAGATTATCCAGGGTGCGTATATTATTAAATGTTACTTTTACCGGCGTTTGCTGACCGCGCTTCAATCGCTTTGCCACATCCAAAGCCTTCTGACCCGGTTCTATCTTATAAGCTCCCGATTTAACAACATTCTCGCCCGGAAGCTTTTGCCACAACGCCATGACCGAGCCTGCAAACTCCTTTCCGGTCACCGCTTCCAACGAATCGCCGAAAGCTTCCTCGGTGGTGCCGTGCGGCAAGTACAGCATCACAGCCTCATATTCGTACACTTGCGATGCCTTGCGGTAGTAGATAAAGCATATAACTCCCGCTATCGCAATCAATACTAATACTATAAAAATCGTAATTTTTCTCATCAGGGGCCAAAGTTACACATTTTTTCACAAATCAACCTACTTTATTGTCGCTAATTATTGCTATCTTCGTAACATGATTTCCATTATTCTCTCATTAATTATTATAGCACTCATAATTCTTTGTGCTGTATTTGGCATCAAACTCGCCAACGCAAAAGCCGAAACGGCCGCCTCAGCCGAGCGCATCCGCCTTCTCGACACTCAACTCTCCGACGCCCGAGCCCAACTCGCCATCGCTCGCGACAACGAGAAAAAAGCAGCCGACCAATTTGAGCTTATCGCCAACAGGGCGCTTAGCCAAAGCGCAAATATCCTGAAAGAACAAAACGAGGCGCGACTACGCGAAATCCTCAGTCCATTGCGCGAAAACATCAACTCCTTCAGCAAATCGGTCAACGATGCCTACAACAATGAAGCTCGCGAGCGCTTCTCGCTCCAAGAACGCCTCCGCGAACTTATCTCACTCAACCAATCCCTGTCGCGTCAGGCTCAAGACCTGACCGATGCCCTGCGCGGCAACTCAAAGGTTCAAGGTGACTGGGGTGAAATGATTTTGGAAACTCTATTGGAAAAATCCGGGCTCAAACGCGGCGTTCACTTCTCGGTGCAGCAAACTCGCAATAATTCCGGCAAAGTGCTCACCGACGAAACCGGCTCCCGACTTCGCCCCGATGTAGTCATAAACTATCCTGATGGCCGCTACATGGTCATCGACTCCAAGACTTCCCTAACCGCCTACGTCAATATGGTCAATGCCGACTCGCCCGACGAAGCCAAGCGACAAGGCGCCCTTCATATTGCCTCTATCAAGTCCCATATCAAAGAACTCGCCTCAAAACGCTATCAGGACTATCTCGGCTCATCTACTGCCGATTTCGTCATGATGTTCATTCCCAATGAGGGGGCTTATCTCGCTGCCCTCAATCTCGAACCTCAGCTATGGCAACAAGCCTACGACTCTCGCGTCATCATCGTCTCGCCAACCCTCCTAATGTCGGCCCTCAAACTTGTCGAACAGCTTTGGCAACAGTCCGACATCAAACGCAATGCTCTCGAAATCGCCACCGAAGCCGGAAAGATGCACGATAAATTCGTTACTTTTATTGACGACCTTCAAAAGATTGAAAGAGCGATAGACCTGACACGCTCTGCCTACGACGCCGCTTTCAACAAACTGTCGTCCGGCAAAGGCAACCTTGTCAAACGCGCCGCCGACCTCAAAACCCTCGGTGCAAAAGCCCAGAAAAATCTCCCCGATTCACTTATCGATAAAAGCCGCTCACTTTCTCAACCCGAATAATGTAACATCTCATATTACACTCATCCTCAATTGTAACAACTCACACCTATTGTTACAATTACCCTGCATTGTTTCACCTATATTGATTACCGCACCCGTTCCTGACTGTAACATCTGCCACAAATTGTTACAAATTTAGCCATCATGCGCTATTGTTACAGCCAATGTTACAAAACCGCCTCTTATGCCCTAAAAAGATGCTAAACAACATACTTTTAACCCTATAATCACATTTTTGTAATTTTTCCGTCAAAGCTTATTTATTTTTTCAAATTTATAACACACTATCAATAAGCGCATTACGATTTTTAAGAAATTTTTTTGTAATTTTTCTGAAATTTTTTGCGAAAATATTTTGGTAGTTTAAAAATAAGTTGTACCTTTGCAATGTAGACGTAACACAAACGCTACTTGAAAACATCACAAACTACTAAAAACTTTCAATCATGGCAACTCAAAATTTTCAATC
>CAMWUH010000156.1 GCA_947177325.1 uncultured Bacteroidales bacterium | reverse complement strand
AATTTACTTACTTTTTAATTCTAAAACAAATTTTTATGCAATTTTGTTTGAAAATCTGACTTTCGGAAGAAATGTTAAATCTCACTTCAATTATTTCACCCTTAAGCATCTCCTTGAAATATAGCAAATAGACATAGAAATACGATAAATCTGACCCATTGTCAATAACTTTAGCCTAAAAATGAGCCAAAATTAAAATAAAATTGCTAAATTTGTGGAAATTAATTCATCATCCATCTATTCCAACTGCTCATTATATAATATGTAAGCGCACGACGGAGGCGGTTAAACAGGTAATTTAGATATGCTTAGGATTGCAATTCAGGCCAAGGGCCGATTAAATGAAGATACACTTGCGTTGCTGGCTGATGCCGGCATAAATATATCAGGGAGCCAACGGAAATTAATGGCTCGCGCTAAAGGGTTTCCTTTAGATGTGCTTTATTTGCGCGATGACGATATACCCCAGGCTGTGGCTATGGGGGTGGCAGATATAGGCATTGTCGGACTCAACGAAGTTGCCGAAAAGCAGCAAGCGGTTGACACAGTGATGAAACTCGGCTTCAGTAGCTGCCGCATATCATTGGCCGTGCCGAAAAGCGAAGCCTATACGGGCGTGGAATGGTTTAACGGCCGACGCATCGCCACATCTTACCCTCGCATCCTCAACTCTTATTTACAAGAGCAGGGTATCAAAGCCGAAATTCATGAGATAGCCGGGTCAGTTGAAGTGGCCCCGGCCGTAGGGATGGCTGATGCTATCTTCGACATCGTTTCATCCGGAGGCACACTGGTGCAAAACGGCTTGGTTGAGGTAGAGCAAGTATTTTTCTCCGAAGCAGCCTTGATTGCCACACCCGGACTCGACGCCGAGAAGCTTGCCGACATTGACAAACTTTGCTTCCGCTTCAAGTCTATAATAGAAAGTCGTGGCATGAAGTATGTGTTGATGAACATACCGGCTTCAGGAGTTGACGAGGCTATCAAACTTATTCCCGGCATGAAAAGCCCCACGCTTGTACCTCTTGCAGAGGAGGGTTGGTATTCGCTCCATGTTGTTATCAACCAAGACCAGTTATGGGATAAGATAGAGCAACTCAAAGCGCTCGGTGCTGAAGACATTTTAGTGTTGGCTCTCGAAAATGCAATCAGATAAGTTATGGATATTATCATAAACCCCTCGCGCTCGCAATGGGCTGCACTGACGGCCCGCAACATTCCTGCCGACGATGCCGCTGTAACTGCTTCGGTGGAGCAGATCGTGGCTGACGTTGCCGAGCGGGGTGATGAAGCTTTGCGCGAATACGCGCTGAAGTTTGATGGTGCGGAACTCTCTTCGCTCCGAATTTCTCCTGACGAAATTGAGGATTCTGAGCAGCAAATTGCACCTGATGTGAAAGAGGCTATCAACCAAGCTGCGGCCAATATCAGTCGTTTTCATCAAGCACAACGCCCGGCTCCCATAAAAGTTGAAACAGCACCCGGAGTTATTTGCGAACAACATCCGGTTGCCATAAATCGCGTCGGGCTTTATATTCCGGGGGGAAGAGCACCACTGTTTTCAACCGTGCTGATGCTCGCTTTGCCCGCAAAGATTGCCGGGTGTAATGAGATTGTGCTTTGTACCCCTCGCACCGGGAATTTTCCGGTTAAAGCCGAAATCCTTTACGCTGCGAAAGTTTGCGGTGTCACCGAATTTTACCAAATTGGAGGAGCTCAAGCTATTGCTGCGATGGCTTACGGCACTGAAACAATAGCACGGGTTGACAAAATATTCGGCCCCGGTAATCGATTCGTGACCAAAGCCAAGCAGTTGGTAAGCACTACTGTTGCAATTGACATGCCGGCCGGACCGAGCGAGGTAATGGTGATGGCCGATGCTACAGCCCGCCCCGGGTTTGTGGCAGCCGACCTGCTCTCACAAGCCGAGCACGGGCCTGATAGCCAGGCTATCGCCGTGGTTAACTCCGAAACACTTGCCCATAACGTGAAAGCTGAAGTTGAGCGTCAGGCTGCACTGTTAAGCCGTAGCGACTCGGTTGAAGGCTCGTTGTCAAAAAGCCGCATCATCGTTATTTCCGACCTCAGCGATGCCATCGACTTTGCCAATCTCTATGGCGCTGAACACCTGATAATTTCAACCGACACTCCTCGCGCCGTGGCTGCACGTATCCACGCTGCCGGAAGCATTTTCCTCGGCAATTACTCACCGGAGAGCGCCGGCGACTACGCTTCAGGCACCAACCATACGCTCCCGACCTCCGGGTGGGCACGCTCTTTGAGTGGGGTCAACATCGATAGCTTTATCCACAAAATCACCTGGCAAGAGCTTACATCCGAAGGACTGACTGCCTTAGCCCCAACCATCACGGCTATGGCGCAGGCCGAAGGATTAGATGCCCACGCCGAAGCAGTCAACGTGCGTTTATCAAACCTCAATCTAAAGAAATGACGACTACCAACAACTCGGCGGCTCACAAATTAACCGACGGTGATTTGCTGAAGCTCATCCGCCCCAACATACTCGCACTGGAGCCATACTCAACCGCTCGCGATGAATTTGACGGTCAACACAGCATATCAGCTTGGCTTGATGCCAACGAGAGTCCCTATGACAACGGTCTCAACCGCTACCCCGACCCTCATCAACGCGAGCTTAAGAAGCTGATAGCCGAGAATTTCGGCGGACGGCCGGAGATGGTGTTTATAGGTGGTGCCGGAAGCGATGAGGCTATCGACCTTTGCTATCGCATTTTCTGCCGACCCGGCATTGACAATGCAATTGCTATTTCACCTACCTACGGCGTTTATGGCGTTGCGGCACAAATCAACGATGTGGAGTATCGTCAAGTAGCCCTCAATCCTGGTTACACCCTCAGCGTCGAAGCCCTGCTGGAGGCTGCCGATGAAAATTCACGTCTGATGTGGATTTGCTCCCCTAACAACCCTACGGCCAACTCCTTCTCGTTAGATTCTATTGCGGAGCTTGCCGAGCGTTTCCATGGCATTGTGGTGGTTGACGAGGCCTATTTCGATTTCTCCGGTCAGCCCTCGGCAATAGAATTGATTGAGAAGTACAGAAACATAATTGTGCTCCGCACCTTCTCCAAGGCCCGCGGACTGGCCTCGCTGAGAGTTGGAATGGCGTTTGCCACACCACTGGTAGCACGCTATTTTGCTATGGTAAAATATCCCTATAATGTCAACGGCCCGACACAGCAGGAGATCGCCCGCCGCATAACCGACGATGTTGCCACTCACGTGGCGGAGATTCTCAATGAGCGAAAAAAGCTTGTTGCTGCTCTCAATAATCTGCCGTTGGTTAAAGAGGTTTTTCCATCCGACGCCAATTTCATATTGGCCCGGTTTGACGACCCCGATGAGATCTATGACTATCTGTCGGGCGGCGGTGTGCTGGTGCGCAACCGCAACCGAGTAGCGGGATGCGAGGGATGTCTGCGTATCACTGTTGGAACTCCGGCAGAAAACACTCTCCTTCTAAAACTTTTGACCGAATGGAAATGACACCCAAGAAAGCACTGTTCATTGACCGCGACGGCACTATCATCAGAGAGCCTGAAGATTATCAGATTGATTCCTTTGAGAAATTGCGTTTTATGCCGGGAGCTATCTCTGCACTTCGCTCGTTGATGCATCGAGGTTGGGAATTAGTGATGGTTAGCAACCAGGATGGGCTCGGCACCCACCTCTTCCCCACCGAAGATTTTCAAGGGCCTCACAACTTAATGCTCGACACCTTAGAAGCCGAGGGGGTTAAATTTGATGCAATTTTCATCGACCCCTCTCTTCCCGAAGATAATGCTCCTACACGAAAGCCCGGCACCGCTATGCTGACCGCCTACCTTGACGGCAGCTACAATATGAGCCAATCTTACGTCATCGGCGACCGCCCCACCGACGTTGCCTTAGCCCGAAATTTGGGATGCAACGCAATCTTTGTAGGTGAGAAGGATGATGCTCCCGAGGGAGTTGCTTTAGCCACAACCGATTGGCACGAAATAGCCGGCTTTTTGCATTCGCAAGGACGGAGAGTGGAAATTAGCCGCAAAACGTCGGAAACCGACATCAATTTGCAGCTCGACTTTGACTCCACTGCCCCATCAACTATATCAACAGGTCTGCGATTCTTCGACCACATGCTCGACCAGTTACCTCACCACGGTGCTTTATCTCTCAATCTAACCTGCCGGGGCGATCTCGACGTTGACGAGCACCACACTATCGAAGATGTTGCCATTGCTTTGGGCAAAGCTATCAAAGAAGCATTGGGCGACAAGCGGGGAATTGACCGCTATGGATTTGTGCTTCCGATGGACGACTGCCGGGCAATGGTGTTACTCGACTTCGGTGGTCGCGCCCAGTTGGAATGGGACGTTGAGTTCACTCGCGAATATGTGGGCGACGTGCCTACCGAGATGTTTCGTCACTTCTTCCACTCGCTCGCCACTGCAATGGAGTCTAATCTGCACATTGTTGCCCGAGGCAACAATAACCATCACTTGGCCGAGAGCATTTTCAAGGGATTTGCCCGCGCACTGCGAGCAGCCAAGCATCGCGACCCGTTTAATTATTCACTTCCCTCAAGCAAAGGTTTGCTATGATTGCAATTATCGACTACAACACAGGCAATATTCATTCGGTTGAAAACGCACTGCGCCGACTTGGTGCAGAGTTCTTTCTCACAAGTAACCCCGACGAGATCGCCAAAGCAGACCGAGTGTTGCTACCCGGCGTGGGGCATGCCGGCGAAGCTATTGCCCGATTGCGAGAGTCAGGATTGGCTGAAACCATTCGCCGACTGCGCCACCCGTTGCTAGGCATTTGTGTTGGCATGCAGGTTCTGTGCCGCCACACTGCTGAAGGCGATGTCGACGGCCTCGGAATATTCGATGCCAAGGTGTGCCGTTTCGTGTCAACATCTGCTGATGATAAAATTCCCCACATGGGTTGGAATACTCTGGCCAACATGGAATCAAAACTATTCAAAGGGATAGACCCCGGAGAGTGGGTCTACTACGTGCACTCTTACTATGCTCCACTTTGTCCTGACACCATAGCAACAACGCGCTTCGGAAAGGAAGGCTTTATGTTTAGCGCAGCCCTGAAATATGAAAATTTCTATGCCACCCAATTCCACCCCGAAAAGAGTGGTGACACCGGCGAAAAAATCCTCAAAAATTTTCTCTCGCTATGACACAGATTATTCCGGCAATCGATATAATCAACGGCAAATGCGTCAGGCTGTCGCAAGGTGACTATTCGCGCGTCACCGACTACTCAGCCTCGCCCGTCGACATGGCCCGACAATTCATTGACCATGGTTTTACACGCCTTCATCTGGTTGACCTCGATGGAGCTAAAGAAGGGAAGCCTGGTAATCTTAACCACCTCGAA
>CAMWUH010000155.1 GCA_947177325.1 uncultured Bacteroidales bacterium | reverse complement strand
GTTGATAACGTCGGGGCGCACTTCGATGCCCGGATATTCATCAAAGATATAGATTTCTTCGCCTTTAGCGTTTTTAGCTGTTTTCATCATCAGATTTTTCTGTTTTATCTTTTTTGACGCCTATGCCCAGGAAGTCGAGAAAGCGATAAATGTGGGGATCGGCCCAGGTAGGTTTGAAAACGAAATGACGTTGCAACACGAAGTTCCAACCTAATGAAACGGCCACCGAAACGGTCAGACGCACTGCGATGAAGATGGCGTCATCACCCAAGGCCGTTGCGTTGCGTAACCACTCCCAATGGGTCACCAGATAGTAAAGGCCTTCGGTTCCGAGCGAATTAAACAGCATGGATCCGGTCCACACGAAGAGGAATTTAAAAAGAGCCGCGCGCCATTCCACCCCCTTGGCGTGGAAAGTGAATTTGTAGTTGACGATGCAGTTGAGAACCCCTCCAACGAAAGCCCCTATCGCCGTGGCAAGCCAAACGGGCAGATGAATGAGAGAGAAGAGCAGAAAGGCCGTCAGCATATCCACCCAACTGCACACTTGGGATGAAGCAGTTGAGCGCATAAAGGTATAAACAAACTTATCGCTATGGACAACCTTATGTCGAAACTCGCTCATCCATTGGCGAAACTTTCCCTTGGGTGCTGATGAAGGCTCTGACTTCACGGCAATTTTTATTATTTATCTTTGGGCTGGAAGGGCTTGAGCGGGTCAATTTTGGCCAGATATCGAAGGTCTTTGACAAGGCTTCCGATATAGGTCAGGAATAAGCCGGCTGCAACAGCGGCTCCGATACAGTCGTAGACGGTCCACCAAGTTGCGCCAATCCTAAAACCGACACCTTCCAACGGCAGATACATGCGCAGAATGAACACTGTGATAATTATCAATCGCATCTCTGTGGGGCCGAGTTTGCCGTATGTAAGGCGGAATTTATCCATCACGATGGTCGACAGATAGGTGTAAATCGACATGCAGAGGTAACCACCCATGATGAAAAGCGAAATGCTCAGCTGCATCAACGGCGACAGGCCCATGCCGATGCAGAACAGACAGGTAGTCAAGGCATCGAGCGAATGGTCGATAAAGAAACCGTATTTGGGGCGTTGGGTCTGGCGCACGCGGGCAATTGTGCCGTCAAGACTGTCGCCATACCAGTTCATAACCAGAAAGAACGATGCGAGCCAGAGGAAGTTGATATTGCAAGCAGTTGAAAGCCAGCATGAAGCGGCATAAAGCACGGCTGCGGCAACACCTAAATAAGTCAGAAAGTCGGAAGTGACCCATCGCGGCTGACGCTCGGCGAGCCAAACGAGAGCTTTTTTCTCAGCAGCGTTGAGCAGTGAGGTTTGAATGCGCTCGGCATTTTCATGTTTTTCGTTTGCCATAAAGTGGTTTTTTCTTTGAAACGATTGGTTTGTAACTTTAAAGAGACGAGTTGTGAACACTCAACGTGCTCTACACGCTCGCCCTGCTCCGGTAGTGGCAACAGGAAGTTTTCGGCGATGTCGTAGCGGAGATTTCGCAATGATTACCGTTGTATTCAGAAGCCAACACCCCTAAGCAACTGCAAAGTTAATATTAAAATTTGAAAATCACCCCGAATTAGCAAAATATCTTTAAATGATAATAAAAATAATGACGGACACAGGCTATTGCAGCCCGCATCCGTCATTAGAAGGTTGCGATTTAAAAGGAGATTGCGCGGTTAGCGCATTGCTTCTCTTAAATCAGCGCTATATTAAAAGCTCAAATTGAAAAATTAAAGATTAACTTTAGCTTTAGCGTTGTTGATCAATTCGTTAGCTTTGTCTTTTGCGGCATTAGCTGCTTCGCCTGCTTTTTCTTTTGCAGCGTTAACAACTTCGCCTGCTTTTTCTTTTGCGGCTTCAACTGCCTCACCGGCTTTTTCTTTAACTGCTTCTTTAACGCCTTCGACTTTGTCGCTGACTGCATCAGAAGCGGCTGAAACCGCACCGTCAACTGCTGCGTCTACTTGGTCATTAACTGCGTCGGCAGCTTGGTCAACAACGCCGTCAACGGCTGTGCCGGCTGCTTCGGGAGTTACTACTTCGATTTCTTCGCCTTCAACTACTTCAGTAGCTTCGTCAGAATTTTTTGCACATGATGTTGCGGCCATGCCAAAGGCTACGATACCGCCAAGGAGCAACAGATTTTTTACTTTCATGATAGAAATTGATTTTGATATAAATAATTTTAGTTGAGTAGTTTGCTTTGTCAGCGAAAGTCTTCCGGCGTAAACTTGTCATCAAAAGTTATTGCCAAAATAAAAGCGCCCGCAAAGGCGCTTTTTAACCCTTTCTTAAATTTAAACAAAGCGGAGTGGCAAATTGTTTGAAGACGTCTCAATAATTAACTTATGTTAACATTAGAGCCGAATTATTCCGTTATGCCGGAGCCCCACGTGTTATAATGGACATATTCCGGGTGCCACTTGTCTTTGGGGGTCATTTGACCCGAGGGATGACCTATGCAGATACAAGCCATAGGGATGATTTCGGCGGGGAGGTGAAGCATTTGGCTGAATTGCTCCACTCGCTCCATTTGCGGATATATGCCACACCACACTGCGCCCAAATCTATCGCGTGTGCGGCGAGCAATAGGTTTTCAGAGGCGGCTGAAACGTCTTGAATCCAGTAGTCGCGACCGTTGCCCGGGAATGTGGCCGTAGTGTCGCCACACATAATTACTGCCACCGGGGCCTTCGAGGCCATTGTCATGGTAGGAAAGTTGGCGGCGATAGTATCTAAAATCGATTTGTCGTTGATTACCACAAATCGCCAGGGCTGTTTGTTGCCGGCTGTGGGAGCAGCCATTGCAGCGCGCAAGAGCGTGTCGATCTGTTCGGAGGTGACCTCTTGTGACGTGTAAGAGCGCACACTCGTGCGGGTCATTATATCTTCAATTGTTGATGATGGCATAGACGTAAGTTCTTGGGTTGATGAGTTGGATGCAGTCACCCATTTATAAGATGTAACCACCAGGCCCAAGGCCAGGAGGAGGAAGAGATAAACCG
The DNA here is from genome assembly GCA_947177325.1 of uncultured Bacteroidales bacterium. Taxonomy (GTDB): domain Bacteria; phylum Bacteroidota; class Bacteroidia; order Bacteroidales; family Muribaculaceae; genus JAGBWK01. The sequence continues at coordinate 2,463 of CAMWUH010000155.1, read as the reverse complement.
GGTTTTTCATTTCTTATAATTATAACGATGTAGACTGAATAATGTTGGTTAACCTATGTTTTCGGCACGCTTAAACAGAGAGCCCGTGGGGCACACAAATCGACAATATGGCCGCGACACAACTGCCGACAAAGCTATGAACAACCCGGCCACTATGATTATGGCTAACGATGCCGATTTATATTGGAATGCAAGGAAGAGTTCCAGATCCATCCAATTCGTAAGGCAGTCAGCCCACAACAGAAGCATCAGCACAGCCCAGAGAATTTTGCGGAACCAATCCAGGCACTTGAGGGTTTTAACCGACAGTTTGATTTTGTAGCCGCAGATGTTCCCTACAAGCTGCTGAGCCGAACCGAGCGGGCAAATGTAGGCGCAATAATGCTGCCCGCGACCAAACAGCGGATAAATAAACGCTGCGATAAGCATGCAGAGGGTAATCAACCCGGCGACTACGCTTTGATTATTATTGAACAGATGCAGCATCAGATAATAGTCGAGGAATTGACCTGCCCAAAAGCCCAAAACAACAACGTTGGCCACCAGCTGCAAATAACGATATATTTTGTTTCTGACAAAGAGGGGAACAATGCAAGCACCCAGCGTCACTATCAAGGCTATCCATAATTTCACGGGCACCGGTTCACCATGCTTCTTGACATCATATCCAACGGTTTGATCGGTAGCGCTCAAATAGTATTTTAGACCGACATTGACATTATCGATAATTGCCACCGACGAGTATGTGGCACCGCTGATTGCGTCAACCTTCATTTCAAGGGCCTCCTCGGGAGTCTTACCGTTCCATGAGGTCAACAGCTCCGAAGCGCGTTTGAAAAACGACGGCGTTTCAGTATTCTCCAGCGCTTTTATTTCTGTAATCTTGTTATCGGCGAGTGAAATATCCAAATCCACCGGGCCGGCGTAGCCGTTGGTAGTGCCGGAAAGCTTGGCGGTATGGACAACCGTTACGCCATCCGCAGCAGTGGTTATGGCTTCATACGCCGGTTCAGTCGGTAAATTACTATCGTTTTGGTGACTGATGTTTCGGCTACTCCATGATGAAGTAACGGTCAGAGAAGCCGCCGCCATCATCAACACGACAAGCAACAGACTTAACAACTTATAAATTTTATCTTTTTTCATGTCGCAAATTTACGCAAAAAATTTAAGTATTTTGTTTAACTTTGTGGCACAAATTTAAAGTGCTTTCTATAATGGCGACAGATAAAGAGGTAATGCTTTCTATATTGGTGCCCGTTCATGGCGTTGAGAAGTTTATAGAACGCTCGGCACGGTCGCTGTTTGCCCAATCGATGAAAGAGGGGGTGGAATTCATCTTCACCAACGACGCAACGCCCGATGGCAGCATCGACCGACTCCGGGCGGTGCTCGACGACTACCCCGAGCGACGCGGGCAGGTGAGGATTCTTAATCACGAAGTAAATCGTGGGTTGGCAGCAGCCCGGTTAACAGGATTGAAAGCTGCCCGCGGGCGCTACATACTGTTTTGCGACAGCGACGACTATTTCCAACCCGATATGGCCCAGACGCTCTGCAACGCAGCCGAAGCGAGCGGCGCTGATTTGGTGGTTGCCGATTATTGGCTGAGTTATAAGCGGCGGGAGCGATACGTAAAGTGTGGTCTCTCTGAGGGTAAGGACCTCATTATCGACTACCTGATTAACGGCAAAGGAGCTGTGGGCACAATTTTATGGAACAAGCTCTTCCGCCGCCACATTCTGCTCAACCACAAGATTTATCCGATTGACGGGCATGATTATGCCGAAGCTTCGATAATATTGGTGCCCTACTTGATGTGCACGTCGCGAATGGTGAAAGTTGACAAAGCCTTGGTGCATTATGTGCAGACCAATTCCAAGTCAATCACCAAGACCTTCTCCCGACAAAATCTTGACAGCCGCTTCGAGTCGATTGACTATCTTGCAGCGCGTATCAACGAAGGCACTCCTGATGGAGAATTGTTACAGCTGCGACAGAATGCCTTGGACGTGCGTCGATTTCGCGAGAAGCTCGTTGCGTTAATTCACAGCGACGGCAATCAGCAGCGCCGTTATTTAGCACTTTATCCCGAGCTTGACTACCGAAAGCTGCTGACTTACGTGCCTCGACATTGGCGACTCCCCTATAAAATGGCACTTCTCGGACACCTCCCCGCCTTCAACCTCCTCCGCTCCATCCTCCTCTCCCTCAAATCCCTCACCCGCCACATCTCCCCCTGACCCCATTAATACCCCATCGGCCTTATTAACCATATTGGGGCTATCGTACCTATCACCCTTATCAGCCCTATCCCCGGCCGCAGCATATATCCGCGGAGCGGATGCATCCTGAGAGATATCCCCGCGATACGCGAGGGCCATCAGGCCCGAGTCTTCGTGGGGTTTAGTAAGCCAAAAGGGTAAATCAGCCTCAACGAAGTACCAAAAACCCGCCCTACTC
>CAMWUH010000154.1 GCA_947177325.1 uncultured Bacteroidales bacterium | reverse complement strand
TTATTATACTCCTAAGGATATTAGCTAAGGTTTATTTGAATATTTTATGTGCTTTAAGGTGTAAATTGGAATATTTTTTTTAAAATACAACCTTTACGTTGTATTTATAAAAAAAGATTAGTATCTTTGCAACGTGGTTGACAGATATTATAGGCCATAACGAAATTATAACATTATCGTTAATCTTTGAATATGAATTTTGATCTCATAACAGAAAAAGGAAACCTCTGGGCAGTTAGATATGACAGCTGTCTTGACAATGTTCTTGACACTATCCTGGACCAATGGAATGATGTGGTGTGGTTACGTTCATTTTTCAAGCAAAATATAGACGACTTGGCTTCGTATTTCAAGATAACAGACGTTAATCAGGCTATCTACGATACGATAGAAGATAGTGAGAGGCTACAGTGTCTGATAATGGATATTTCCCCGGATGCAAATTTGGATGGGATATTCAGGCCATTGGAAAATGAGAGAATTTCGGAAATGCTTCTTGGAAAAGAGAAGGCACGTCTACGAAATACCCCTCGCCATGCATCATGGTTACGTATTTATGCTATCAAATTAGAACCGGGTATCTATATAATTACGGGAGGAGCTATAAAACTGACTCGCACCATGCGGGAACGTGAACACACATTAGTTGAATTGGCTCGTATGGAAAAAGTCAGAAATTTCCTGCTTGATAATGATATTGTGGATTTGGATTCATTTAATGATTATCTTAAAGAGATTAGATAAGAAAGGAGGCAGAAATGAGGACACGAGAGGAAATTATATCTAAGTTGAATGTAAATTCAAGCGACACCCCTTCGAAGTGGAGGGAGAGGGCGGCGTGGCGTAATGCAAATAAGTCGTGGCTTAGATATTCGCAGCGTATCGCCATGATGATGCTCGACAAAATGGAAGAGCTGGGATTAACGCAGAAAGCCTTAGCTGAACGTATGGGTTGTTCGCAGCAATATGTTTCAAGAGTTTTGAAAGGAACTGAGAACCTTTCCATTGAGACCATTTCAAAAATTGAGTCGGCTCTTGAGCTTGAAATTCTTGAGCCAGCCTTTGTTACTCGCTGAATAAGCAATGCAGAAATTCAATCCGGGAATAGTTAACAATTGACCGAGAAATAGTTAAAATGAACCCTCGGACTTGTAAGGCTCACGGAAATTCTGAAATTTTGCACTACGAAGCAGAGGTTTCCGAGACGGTTGAGAAACCGTCGGAGAAAAATGATAAAATACCGTTACCAACCTGTGGCTATGTTGTAAGAGATACGGTGGTGATAGGGGGTGATTGCGTTGCCGCTTGGGGCGGGAAATTGTGGCGATGAGCAAGTCGGCTTATGCCTAAGGGTTGTTAACACTTTGACAAAAAATGGTTAAATCGACCGTTGGGTTTGTAGGAATGAAAGTTTTTTACTAATTTTGTGGTTGGTAATTATACCCGCTTAGTTAGCTTGCGGCCGTCATCGGCCTTACCTTAACCTTGAACCTACGAACATAATGCGATTTAGATATAAAAAACTATTGTCTGCCGGAGTGTTGATGACGGTGTTATGCGCGTTGCAATCGTGCTCGTCTGAAGTGCCCGATGTGGTTACTGATCCCGGCTCTCGTCAGGAAGTGGAGTTTGCAGCGGTCGATTTGTCGCGTGCCATCACCTCTACCGTAAATTACACGGGTTCCAAATTTTCATTATTCGGCGATATGAAATACACCTCGAGCGGCCTCGTTGAGGTGTTTCATGGTGTCGAAGTGGAATATAACGGCGGTCTGTGGAAATATAGTGGCACACGATATTGGTATCCCGGTCACGAACACTCTTTTGTGGCAGTGCATCCGGCCGAGGCTGTCAAAAATTCCGTAGGCCTGAGTTATGCAGATTCCAAGCTGTCGTTTGTCTACAGCCTGCCGATGGCTGCCGACGGTGTGACTATCGACAAGGCGGCTGCTTTCGATCTGCTTGCGGCCACCCACAGACGGTTGTATGATGACGGCGTCACGACTGCGGTGACTCTTAGATTTAGCCATCTTATGAGTTTGCTTAACCTTGCTCCGGCGTTTGTCGACAACCTTATGGGCAACGATGACTATATCCTCATTCACCGGCTGGAGCTGTCGGGGGTAAACACTTCGGCCCGGTTTGATATACTGCCGGCTCAGCGACTCTCCAATCCTCAGACCGATGATAAGGTAGTAGATATCACCCCCTCCGGGGAGAGCAATTCCGTCATAGTGCTCCCGACTCCGGTGAAGATCAATAACCATCAGGGCAACGTCAGCCTCTTTGCCGACAACGATGCAATAATAATAATCCCGCAATCTTTTGCCGCCGGGTCTGATGCAAGCATTATTTTCCACTTCTCTATTAATGAGGAGACGACGATGAGACAGGTGGCCCTACCATTGAGCAATCTGAATTGGGACTCCGGTAAAAGCTATCTCTATAAAGTCACTTTCGAGAGATCGGGTCTCGTATTGGATAAATGTGAAATCAACTCCTGGAACGATATAAAAGGAGACGAAATAACCGTAGACTGATAAACCAGTTATTATAATAAACCACTCGATAAACGTTAAAATCACAAGCATGAAAAAATATATTCTTCTCGCGGCGGCAGCGCTTTCTCTGGCGGCTTGCGACTCCGAAGATAATTATATAGATGATAATTCTATCCAACAACCTATAGAAGCACATATCAGTGCCACTATCGGAGAAGAAGTCAGCTATCGTGCCAGCGAAACGAAATGGGCTGCCGGCGACAGTATCGGTGTGACCATGGGCAATCTCTACACCAATGTAAAATACATCACCGACAATACCGACGGCAAATTCACCGGCTCTCCCATGTACTTCCAAAATAAGCAAGACCGGTTGACCATATCGGCCTACTATCCTTTTTCAGGCACAGAAGGCTCCGCTGCAGCTATTGTCGAAGCTTCAACCCGAGTCGATCGCCAGACACTTGCCGAGCAGCCTGAATTTGACTTCCTCTATGCTCGACTTGACGATGTCAACGGTGGCGCACCTAATATCAATCTCGCATTTAAACATCAGATGTGCAAGCTGACGCTGATTTTCCGAAACGGCAACGGCGGTACCGATGTCAGCAAGATAAACTCATGTCGTATCGACGGACTCGTGCTCGACGGTACATTCAACCCCGTCACCGGCGAGTGCGCTGCCAAAACCGTTTCGGCCTCACCGATTGAAATCACGCCCACTGTTGCAGACAATGTCGAGCTGCCATATCTCATCCTCTTCCCCCAGTCGGTCGGTAAAGTGACGATGAGAATTACCGACAGCGAGCAACAGGAATACAGCTGCGAGCTCAAGTTTGCCGACAACCGTCTCGTTTCAGGCAACCACTATATCTACACGATAGTCGTGAAGAAAACCGCTCTCAGTGTTGAGCAATGCTCTATCGCCGGCTGGACTGAGACACGTCTCACCTCCGACGGGCAATCAGAATAAACGGAAATTTAAATGTTAATCCAGAAATCGAGCAACAATCATAATATGAAAAAGATATTTCTCCTCGCAGCTGTTTCACTCACGCTGGTCGCTTGCGACAATAACGAAGAAGATCCCCAGTCATCTTATCAGGCTGCAAGAATCACCGCTAAAATCGACGACCGCGTCCCCTCGCGTGCCATCGACACGTCATGGGCTCCCGGTGACTCAATCGGAATCCACTCTATTGTTGGCCTGGAGGGTGAAAATCAAGTCATTGGCCCTTACTTCAATGTAAAATACACCACGCAGAATGGCGACGGTAAATTTACGGGAGATTCATTGTACTTCTACAAGCCTATGACCCTCTATGCCTACTATCCTTTTGCCAAGGCCGGAGAAACCGGAGGCCTTGACAACAATGGCGTTATCAAGGCCGACACTCGTACGGCCAACCAGATGGTGAAAGAGCAACGCTACATCGACTTCCTCTGGGACAGCGAGAACGGCTTCACCGCCAAGAACCCGAATGTCAACTTCACCTTCACCCATCAGATGTCGCAGCTGACGTTTAAGTTTCTCAATACTGCCGTTGGCGACTCAAAGCAAGAAGTGTTGGTTGAGAATATAACTGCCTACGAAATCGTAGGTCTTGGTTTCGATGGAACTTTCAACACCTACACCGGTGTGTGCGCTATCAATGATCCTGCTGTCAACGACAGTATCAAGATCGAGACATTCAAAGATGGTGCCACTCCCTTCTACAAACATATTCAACACGATGAGTTTCTCGATCCGATAATCATGTTCCCTCAGAAGCCGGGCAACGACAAGGTGATTCTTCGCCTTTATCTTAACGAACTCGATAACGAGGAACAGATACAGACCTATACCTGCACACTGACTTTCGGTGACGGCGAGCTTAAGCCGGGCTGTAATTATAAATACACTATCCGAGTTTCCAAGGTTGGTCTGATAGTAGGCGAGATGTCTATCGAGCCATGGAAGGTGGAACGCGACGTCAAGCTCACGTCCACTATCGACGGCGCCTTTAAAGAGTGGGATGAGGACTAAGATACTCTCCAAGAAAACAATTGATAATTGACAGCTATGAACACATTTGTTAAATATATATCGCGCGTCGTCATGGCGCTGACGCTCTGTGTCGGTGCATCCTCTTGTTCGGAGGATGAGTTCGGCATCGGAGCAGACGAGTTGGCCGCCGGCGAGCACCCGCTTAGGCTCACAGCCTCGGTCGACGGAATGAGATCGCGCGCCGGTGAATCCTTCAGCTGGGTTGACGGCGACAGTATCGCCGTGCGTATCGGAGTGATCGGACGGTTTGACCGTATCGGTCAATATCTGCTCAATGCCGACGGCACGGTTATGGACGAGCCTATCCCCCTCAGTTGGCCCCGACCCAAAGACATCGTCAAGGCATGGTATCCCTACGTAGACATGAACGCTGTAAAGACCTACACGATAAAAGACCAGTCACGGGGGTATCACCACATTGATTTCATGAGAGCTGAATGTGACAGTACGCACTACAAGGAAACCGTTAATCTCACCTTCAAGCACGAGATGGCTAAGGTGTCGACAGAACTCGTGCGCGGCGAAGGCATCTCCGAGGAGGAGTTTGCCACTGCCAAGGTATATTATAGTGGTTATACCGGAGTCAATTTCTCTGAAACAGATTTAAATAGCGATGGTTTTGATGTAGGACTGATCACCCCCGACTCTGTCAACGCAGCCCTTCTCGTACCACGCGAGATGACCGGTCAACCGCTCATCATAGTGAAGCTTACGGTCAATGTCAATGGCAACCTGATTGACAAGACGCTGACCTATACTCCCGCCGGCAGCGCCGACGACCTCATTGCGGGCTACCACAATCACTATACCGTCACGATTCAGAAAGACCAACTCCTGGTCAATCCCCCTGTCACCGCTTCATGGATTGATGATAAAGAGCCGGGTGCTTCACAACCTTGGATATTCAAGGTTGTCTTCGATAAAAACTTGAATATTCCTGAAAGCCGCCGAAAAGAACTCGTATTTTCTGATAATGTCGTCAATTTCGAGGACTTTATGCAAAATAGGGTTG
>CAMWUH010000153.1 GCA_947177325.1 uncultured Bacteroidales bacterium | reverse complement strand
GATTTACAGTCTGCCCCATTTGGCCACTCTGGTATTCGCCCAAAATTTCATTGTTCTTGAGCCTCTTGTCGGATTCGAACCAACGACCCCGAGATTACAAATCACGTGCTCTGGCCAACTGAGCTAAAGAGGCGTTATTTCAATGTTCTTTGCTTTAGGTTACCGGTCGCTGATGCGATTTTCGTTCCCTTTTGCGGTTGCAAAGTTACGTAAAGTTTTTATATCTCCAAAAGTTTTGCGCAATTTTTTTTGTGAAAAATACTTTATTTCCTAAAATTTACGCGTCAAATGGTTGAAACACAGTGCTGTCGAGATTTTTCTGCGCAATAATGGTCAAGTTATTTGCGACGACGCACTGAGCGCACGGCATTGGATGAGCCTGACGACACTGACGATTTGGGGGCTTTTGCCTTGACTACTTTTGAGCGAGTGGGTTTGGTGCGGGAGCGGCTGGTGCGTGAAGTGACTTTAGGCTTGTCGCGGTCGGCAATATCGATAGAGTCGCCGGCAGCGGCGGCTTCACGGGCTTCGCGAGCGGCAATTACTTCTTCGCGGGTGGGCACCCACATTTTCTTATCGTAGTTTTCGAGGCGATTCTGGATAGAATCCTGAGCGCGTTCCAAGTCGTCGGGATCGGGATAGAGTTGCATCATCGACTTGTTTTGCAAATTTCGGGTTTTGTAGATCTTACCGTCATACATGTTCATGGCGAAGAAGTCGTCGTAGGTGTATTTGGCAAGATTATTATCATCGTCGATAAAGATAGATTGTTGAGCCAAGTAGGGGCTGATGGCATCGAGTTTCACCCAGAACATGGGGTATTTGATGGCATCGCCACCGAAGTCGCCTGAACGATGGAGCACAGGGCAAATGGCTTCAACACGAGTTTTCATGCGGTTGGAGCGGGTGTCAAATTCCCAGCGCTCGAGAATGTAGTAGGAGAGTACCTCGTTGGTTGGCACATCAGCTTCTTGAATCGTGAATTTGGGGTTGCGCTCGGTAGAGCCTTTGGCATCAGTATAATAGATGTGGAAACGGTCGAGCATATCTTTGACGTTGATGCGGTTTTCATCGTTGAAGATTTCGCGTCCGTCGAGATATTCATAGGCGGGAATGCGACCTTCGGCAAGGAGGCGCATGATGATGCGAAAGAGATTCTCGTCGCCATCGACTATGTCTTCAGGATAATATAGCGGGGCGTTGGCGGGATTGTCAAGGTCGAGTTGACGATAGATGACGCGCATCCACATCATATCGGCATCGCTGAGGTTTTCGCCCTCGAAATGTTGCTGCATTCGCGAAGTAACGCCGGCTTGTTGAGCCGAGTTGCGGTCGCGGTCGCCGGCACGCCGGCGCACTACAGAGCCGTTGGAATTGTCCTGAGCAATACCGATTGAGGCCACTGAGGCAGCAGCTACTAATGCTATAATGAGTTTTTTATTGAAAAATTTCATAATCGAGATATGATGAGATATGAGTCAAGTAAAAGAATGTCGTGGGGATAGATGAGTGGTGGGAGAGATTTGGGGGGCGATGAGGATTAGTTAATTATAACTTCAATAGGGGCGATGTCGCGAGTGATGCCGTCAGGCCCTACGGCCTTTACGCGAGAAATATAGAAGCGTTTGCCGCGGTTAAGGCGTTGGAATTGCTGCTTTTGGCGGGCTGAGAAGTTAGCTCCATCAGAATTTTCCGGGATGGCATTACCCATCGAATCAAAGAATACGGTTTCAAACGACAGAACTTTGAAGGCAATGTTGAGGATTTCATCGTCGATGGCGGCTTCAATGCCATTGGCGTTCATGAGCTGGGCTTTAGAGATGCCGCGACCTCCACCTTTATAAGAGGTGGTGTTGCCTTGTGCGTCAGTGACGGAAATATATGGGGCCGGATCGGGCAACTTGCGCACGCGGAATTTCATGTCGGCCACATCCATTTTGCGGCCTTCCATATCGGCTGTAACCTTTACGTGAGCGTCCTGGCCGACTGTTGTCGGTCGAGCTATCCATGAGTCGCCTTTACGAGTCAGGGTGCCGTTGGTCATTGTAGCGGTCACTGATGAGTTAGCCACGCCGGGCACTGAAATCGAAATAGGGTTGTCAATGCCGGCATACAGCACATTCATCATAGTTGCAGATACGGTTGCCGACGGCTCGATAACCGTATAGCTGGATGAGAAATCATGGCGAGTGACTGAGCCGTCGCCGTGGGGCACTTCAAGATAGCCTTTGTAATCGAAATTGCCTGTTGATGAAGCAACAGCTTCAAAAAGCCCGTTTTCGTTGGCCAGCCGTTTGCCACCAATGTAAATCTCAGGGCGTTGAGTTGTGTCGACGGCGGCGAGAATAATATTTGCCTGGTATTTGCCTCCGCGCATGACGAAGCGCGATTGCGGAATCACGTAAGCGTTCAGGCTGTTAACCCTGACGTCGCCTGCATCAACATTTGCCAAAAGGGTGGCTAAAGCTTCACCTTCGGCAAACTTAATGTCGTTTTGCATCTTTGTCAGGAGTGCCACTGCAGCGATAGCAGGTTGATTTTCAAATTTGTATTCCTCCCAACTAACCGGAGCTAACTGGCCTTGACGGAGAACGGGTTGTGTAGACAGGGCGCGGCGCACAGCGTTAGCTTTTACAGAGTCGGTAATGACTGAAGTGATGTAGCCGGTGAATGAGTCAACCGCCTGGCGGAGTTCGGTGCCGCGCATTGTGGCGGGGTTGAGCATGACATCGGTTGCGGCATTTAGGTCTTCTCGGTTCTCGATATTATCGAGAGTTGCGCCGGGACCGTCGGCTTTGGTGATAACCATAAGCTTGAGAGAGTCGATTGCCTGATAAAGGGAGTCGGCGCGTTGGCGCACTTCCAAACCTTTCTGAAACCATGATGCGCCTTTTTCAGGGTTTTGAATACTGAAGGCTTCGAGTTGTGAGAGGATGGAAGCATTGCGCTCGGCTATATTTTCATTGGTGTGGGTCAGGCCGTCGTTGACTTGCGTGAAGCCGTTGAGCACGTCGGACGACACGTTCAAAGCCAACATTGCCATCAAGACGATATACATCAGATTAATCATCTTCTGGCGCGGTGAAAGTCGAGTATTGGATGTTCCCACTGGTGGTTACTGGTTATGATTGGAGGTGAAAGTTGAATTTAACGAGAGGGCGGGTAAGTACCCTCCGAATATGTGTTCGGCTTATTCCTCAGATGAGGGAGCTGCAGATTGGGCCGGGTCAACGCCGGGGAAACCTGCGGGGCGATACATGTTAACGGTCATTGCGGTCAACATCTTTTCATATACTGAATTGAGTTGAGCCATGTAGCGGGCCATTCGCTCGGTTTCTTCAACGTAGCGCTGACTCTGGTTAGCCGATTTTTCATACATATCGCGAATATCTTTGATGCCACGGTTGACGCGGTCGATTGAGTCGAGCTGCGACGACACGCTTTTGAGCTGAATTTCGTAAATGGTGTTCAGCCCCATGATATTACGATTGAGATCGCTCATCTGCTCAACATAGCCGGTTGAAGAGCGTGTGATATTCTCAGAGTTTTCAGTGATGGCGCGGTAAGATTCAAGGAGCACGTCGCTGACTTGATTGAGCGCGGCGGTGGTTTGACGGAGATGATCCATTTCGGTCGCGATTGAAGCGATTTGGTCGAGATAAGATTGAGTGGCAGTAGTGAGCTCAGCCATCCGAGAGAGTTGGTCGCTGGCAGCGGCCATCTTGGCTATTGACTCGGAAAGTGAGCGGGAGTCTTCGTCGGAGAGGTTGATGTTTTGGGGTAGACCTACTGCAGCTTTTGCTTCAGACGGGCTGACCCGACGCTGAGGAGCGTCCGATGAATAGCCTCCGGTACCTCCACCTATAATAATAGTGCCTCCTTGGCCTCCAACGGGCATACCTGTAACTTCGTCGCCCTCGTGCTCTTCGTCATCATGCTCACGGTCAAATGCAGGGAACACTTCTTCCCAATGATATTCGCGCGGTGGACGGTCAAATGCCGAGAGGATAAACATTAACACCTCGGTGCCCATACCGATTGAGAGCAGCGCGTTGCCGCCGGGGAGGTGGAGAATTTTGAACAGTGCGCCCCAGATAACGATGGCGGCGCCTATTGAATATGCAAAATTAAAGAAACGCTGGCCTTTGTCGCTTGAAAGAAAGCGACCGATAGCGGTGCGATAACGTTTTACTTTTCCCATAGTGACAGAGCAGGAGGGGTTATGAAGAATGTTGATTTATGGGGTATCTGAATAAAAAATTGCGTTGGCTGAAAAACCCGGGCTATCAATTATTTGCCCTTAACGAGTTTTGAACCGCGGGCAAAGCCGATCTGCGACCTTACGCAGCGGAAACCTATGTAGGAGCGTTGCTCGTTTTGGTATTCCCACATTCTGACATCGCCGCGAATGTTGTGGGCAACATCTTTCCATGAGCCGCCACGAACAATTTTGCGCTTCATCTTGTAGGGGTCTTCCTGAGCTGCGTCATAGCGATACTCGGGGTTGAGGTCGTTGGTTTTGCGGTCGAGGCTTTCGGTGTAGGCGGTAGAAGTCCATTCGCTGACGTTACCGGCCATGTCGAATAGGCCGAAGTCATTGGGCTGATAGGTGCCTACGCGCGAAGTAATCAGGTGGCCGTCGCGCACGTAGTTGCCTTCATCGGGCTTGAAGTTGGCGTAGAAGCAGCCTTTGTCTTCGCTGAGCGGCAAGTCGCCTTCCCAGGGATAGATATTGTCGTCTTCGCCGGCACGGGCAGCAAATTCCCATTCAGCGTCGGTGGGCAAGCGGTAAGGTTCGATGTATACGCCTTCTTTGCCCAAAGAGCGACGAAGGAAGTCGGTGCGCCAGTTGCAGAACGCATTGGCTTGTTCCCAGCTCACGCCCACTACGGGATAATCGTTGTAGCCGCCATGAGAGAAGTACATTCTGACGTAAGGCTCATTGTAGGCGTTGTCGAAGTCGTTGACCCAGGCGGTGGTGTCGGGGTAAACATTGACAATATAGGTGTTAACAAAGTCGTAGTCGCCGGTAAGGCCGCGAGTAATGGTCTGGCGGATGATTTCGCCGTCATCATTGATAAAAGCGGTGTCTTTTGAAATCTGCGGCACATCGGTAGGCGTAGGCAGGTCAGTGTTGTATTGACGCTTACGGGGGTCAAGGCGATTTTTGCGCTTGGCTGCTTCGGTGTGGTTATAGATTTCGTAGCGATAGTTGAGCTGCTCGGGGTCGAGCTCTCGCTTGCCGGTGATGGGGTTGGTGCGATAAAGGCTTTCGATGGCGCGTTGCTCATCTTCGTTGGGGTTGCGCCATGGAATTGGCTTCGACCAGTTGAGATGAGGGGTTACGGGGTTGCCATCCTTGTCTTCTTCAATCTTGAACGCTTCGTTGCCACCGTAAGCGGGGTCAGCCAAGCGCTCGCGAATGATAGAGTCGCGCACCCAGAACACGAATTGTTTATATTTAGAGTTTGTGATTTCGGTTTCGTCCATCCAGAAAGCATCAACCGACATCCCGCGGGGGTCGGCTTTGATGTTCCAGAGCGAATCATCTTTTTGAGGACCTGTCTGCATAGAGC
>CAMWUH010000152.1 GCA_947177325.1 uncultured Bacteroidales bacterium | reverse complement strand
GGTTCATTTCTTCCCAGTTGTAAGTGGGGAAACCCCAGTTCTGACCGAGCACAGAGAAATCATCGGGGGGAGCGCCGGCCTGGCAGTCGAGGTTGAAGAGGCGGGGGTTGAGCCATGCGTCAACGCTGGTGCGTGAGATGCCGATGGGGATATCGCCTTTGATGGCAACGCCGTTGGCGTGGGCATAGTCACGCACGTGGCGCATCTGCTTGTCGAGATGATATTGCTGATAGTAAACGAAATTGATGTCGTTGATGTTGTCTTTGACAAATTTCGCTACTTTCTTTTCATTGTAAACTGCAAATTCACCCCATTTGGTCATGTCGGGGGTGTTGTTGCGGTCGCGGAGCACGCAGAATGCTGCGTAGGGTGTAAGCCAGTAAGCGTTGCGGTCAAGGAATGCTTTGAAATCATCACTCTCGATTGTTTGCTTGCCGTTTTGGGCGAAGATTTCGCGGGTGAATGCAAGCTTGCCTTGGTTGACGCGCTCGTAGTCGATTTCGGCGAGTTGGTTGAGCTCGCGGCCGAGGTTGTCATAGTAGGCCTGACGGTCGGGGTCGTTCAAAGTGCCGAGCTCGCTCAAGCGCAGGAACATGGGGTGGAGCGCAAATGTGGAGTTGGCATTGTAGGGGTAAGAGTCGGTCCATGTGTTGGTCATGGTTGTGTCGTTGATGGGGAGAATTTGCAGGAAATTCTGACCTGTTTTGGCCGCCCAATCAACCATGAGCTTGAGGTCGTAGAAATCGCCTACGCCAAAGTCGTCGTTGCTACGCACTGAGAATACCGGAATTGCAACGCCTGCGCCATGCCAGGGGGCGAGGGGATTGACAAAGCGGAGGCCGCTGACAATCAATACCTCATTTTTCTGAGCCGGGTGGATGTTGAACACGCGGTTGTTATCGCCTTCCCATGCTACGACTGCTCCTGTAGCTTTGTCGAGGATGACAAATTTATATTCAAAGAATGAAGGAAGCGATTTAAATTCAATGTTGACACTCCAGGTGGGGAAGTGGTGGTCGTTCATCACCAATGCCTTGGCGGGGTCCCATTGGCCGAGTTCCGGGCAGCCGCCGCTGACAGCGAGCACTTGGTCAGGAGCAATCATCGGGGCATCGACCGAAAGGTGGAGAATACCATTCTTCACAGAGAGCTCTTCGTCGCGCTCTTTGCGGCCGTTGACACACTCGGTGAAAACGGTTGAATAGAAGGGCTTGTCCCAGGGTTGGTCTTGCCAGCGGTCAAATATTTCGTAAGCCTTTGACGAGCGACCGCGATGGAAGCGATGTCCGTGGCCCCATTCGTTTTTGGTGTAGCCGTTTTCATGGCGAACGAAGTAACGGTAAACAAAGTCGGGGGTATCGTCGGGGAGCTCAACTACTGCTTGCCAGTGAGAGTCGCCCATGAGCTGCAATTTCACGGCTTTGTCATAGTTGCCTGCGCCGAGCTCTTTGACGTCGTTGCTTACCAGATAGATTGACTCGCCCCAGTTGGTGCGATAGTCAACGTTGAATGTAAGTTTCATTATGGTAATTTAGATTGTTTATGTAGTTGTTTGTAGATAATTATCAGGTTGTGAAACGTGATTGTTGATTTGATTGCGCTAATATAGACAATTTTTGGGAAATATCTACAAACTAAACCCGTTTTTAATCAGAAAATCTTTAAATATTGTTGAAAATTGCTCGTTGTTGTTGCGGGGATAGCGGATATCGGTGAAAACTTGGGCCAGAGTGGTCTTGTTATTGTCGGCCACGAATTGTTGGTTCTCGGGTAACTCTTCGCGATGACGGTAACAGGCGAGCAGTTGGTCGTCGGTCAGAGGGGTGTAAGTTTCCTTGTAGCGGAACGACTCCAAGGGCAGGCGATCGCTGGTGTGCCATTCTTCGTCGGGGTAACCCACGGCTATGGTGACGACGGGGACAACCAGCGAGGGGAGCCCGAGCACCGAAGCAATGTCGGGGGCATTGTAAGTGGTGGTGCCAAGATAGCAACAGCCAAGGCCTTCGTGCTCGGCAATGTTGACAAATTCCTGGGCGAGGATGGTTGCATCGAGCATTGCGGCGATGAATGACTGGAAGTTGCCGAAACCGGGGTTGGCGTCGGACAATTCAGCCCAGCGTGTGGTGCGATTGAAGTCGGCGCAGAATGTAACGAGCATTGGTGCCAATGAAGCCGGTTGCTTGAAATGGAGTATTGCAAGTTTGTCGAGTAGTTCCTTTTCAGTAGTGACTATGACGGAATAGAGCTGCATATTGCCGGTTGTAGGGGCGTGGGAAGCCAACTCAAGCATTTTGTCAATCAGTTGAGCATCAGGTGTCTGAGGTTTGTAGCGGCGGATGGTGCGCCTGGTTTTGTAGTATTTTTCGTCGAGCATTTGACTATGGTTATTTTGATTGATAATTTTCAAAACTGACAACTTGCCGGCGATTATGCCGGGGAAAGTTTTCCAAATTTAATCATTTTTCCTTTACTATATATAATTGATGTGGATTTTTTTTGAGTTTTTTCTTAACGTTATGTTTCCAGAAAAAGTTATTAACAATTTAGCTTTTTTATGGAATTGTAGTTGTATAATTCAAAAGTTTTCGCAAAATTTGCACCGCTTTTGCGCCCGAATTTGTTTACTGCGCAAACACATTTCCAATCCCTCAATCATTATCATGGACCGCAAAATTTACAGTTACGACGAAGCCTATGAGGCAACTAAAGATTACTTTCATGGCGATGAACTCGCTGCCAGAGTGTGGGTGACAAAATATGCCCTTAAAGACTCTGAAGGTAACATTTACGAGCGCACTCCTGACGACATGCACCATCGCCTTGCCGCCGAGATTGCCCGCATAGAAGAGAAATATCCCAATCCTCTATCGCATCAACAAATTTTTGACTATCTCAAAGATTTCAAATATATTGTTCCCCAAGGAAGCCCAATGACCGGCATCGGTAATAATCTGCAGGTTGGTTCGTTGAGCAACTGCTTCGTTATCGGTCTGGAAGGTGAGCCCGACTCCTACGGCGGCATTATTTTGATTGATCAGGAGCAGGTGCAGCTGATGAAACGTCGTGGCGGTGTAGGTCACGATCTCTCTCATCTTCGCCCCAAAGGAACTCCCGTTAAGAATTCCGCTCTGAGCTCAACCGGCCTTGTCCCCTTCATGGAGCGTTACTCTAATTCGACTCGTGAGGTGGCTCAGGACGGACGTCGCGGCGCTTTGATGATGACCGTTTCAATCAAGCACCCCGACTCGGAGGCTTTTATCGATGCCAAAATGACTCAGGGCAAAGTGACCGGAGCTAACGTGTCGGTGCGCATCGACGACGAGTTTATGCGCGCAGCTACAGAGGGCCGACCCTACACTCAGCAATTCCCCGTAGACGCCGCTAATCCTCAAGTAAGCAAAGAGGTTGACGCCGCTGCAATATGGAAAAAAATTATTCATAACGCATGGAAGTCGGCCGAACCCGGAGTGCTCTTCTGGGATACTATCACTCGTGAGTCACTCCCCGATTGTTACGCTGACCTTGGTTTCCGCACCATCTCTACCAATCCCTGCGGCGAAATCCCCTTGTGTCCCTACGATAGCTGCCGACTTCTTGCTATGAACCTCTTCAGCTATGTCGACAATCCCTTTACTCCCGAAGCGAAGTTTAACTTTGAGAAGTTTGCCAAACACGTTGACGTTGCTCAGCGCATCATGGATGATATCATCGACCTCGAAATGGAAAAAATCGATATCATCCTCGACAAAATCGACTCAGACCCCGAACTCGAAGAGGTGAAGAGCATCGAACGTAATCTTTGGGAAAAAATCAAAGCAAAGACAGGCAAAGGACGCCGCACAGGTGTAGGCACTACTGCCGAAGGTGATATGATTGCCGCTCTCGGCCTTCGCTATGGAACTCCCGAAGCTACCGAATTTTCCGAGCGTGTCCACAAAGCTCTCGCGTTGGCCGCATATCGCTCGTCGGTGGAGCTCGCAAAAGAGCGTGGCGCTTTTGAAATTTTCGATGCCGAAAGAGAGAAAAATAATCCCATGATGAAGCGCCTTGCCGAGGCCGACCCCGAGCTTTATGAAAAGATGAAGCAATATGGCCGCCGCAACATCGCTTGCCTGACGATTGCTCCTACCGGCACCACATCGCTCATGACTCAAACCACTTCAGGCATCGAGCCTGTGTTTATGGCTGCTTACAAGCGCCGCCGCAAGGTCAACCCCGGTGACCCCGAAGTACGCGTTGATTTCGTTGACGAAAATGGTGACTCATTTGAGGAATACACCGTTTATCACCCACGCTTCGTGCAGTGGATGCAACTCAATGATATCCCCGTTCGCGATGACTACTCTCAGGAAGAAATTGACGCCATCGTCGCCCGCTCTCCCTACTACAAAGCTACTGCCTCTGACATTGACTGGCTCGAAAAGGTTAAAATGCAAGGCCGAGTGCAGAAATGGGTTGACCACTCTATCTCCGTGACCATCAACCTCCCTGCCGATGTTACGGAAGATGTTGTCAACGCTCTATACGTTGAGGCTTGGAAATCAGGATGTAAAGGTTGCACAGTTTATCGCGACGGCTCTCGCTCAGGTGTGCTTGTCGCACTCGAAAAGAAGCAGCCCAAGGCAAAAGAAGCAGTCAGCCACCGCGATGAAGTGCTGGTGCGCCCCATCGAGCTTGAAGCTGACGTGGTTCGCTTCCAAAACAATAAAGAGAAATGGATTGCCTTCATAGGTCTTAAGGATGGTCGTCCCTATGAAATCTTCACCGGTTTGGCTGATGATGAAGAGGGCCTCTTCCTCCCCAAATCCGTTACTCGCGGTAAAATTATCAAAGCAACCGACGAACATGGAAATAAGCGCTACGACTTCCAGTTCATAAACAAGCGCGGCCACAAAACCACAATAGAAGGCCTGTCAGATAAATTCAATCCCGAATACTGGAACTATGCCAAGCTCATCTCCGGTGTGCTCCGCTATGGCATGCCGATTGACCAAGTGCTCAAACTCGTAAGCGGTCTTGAACTCGATTCTCAATCAATCAACACTTGGAAAATGGGCGTTGAGCGTGCACTGAAGAAATATATTCCCAACGGACACAAAGCTTCAGGTCAACGCTGCCCCAACTGCGGTCAGGAAACTCTTATCTATCAAGAAGGCTGCCTGATTTGCACCAACTGTGGCACATCTAAATGCGGCTAAGACCCGGTTCCTCAATATTTGTTAATGCTGAGGCGGTTAAGCGTTATGCAGATGTGTTCGCGTAGTGAGGGAGCAATGCGGTTGCATTGTGACCGAAACAAGCGGACGACGCAGATGCATGACGATTGGCCGTGGCAATGGTAACTCATGCTACGGATAAGTAAGAAAAATGACGACTCCGGCGAGTCGTCATTTTTTATGGGTTTGTGAATCGTTGAATCAAACTTCAAGATGACCTTGCTTATCGGCAGGCGCGGCGGTAGAGCACAACGGCGATGATGCCGTAGAGAATGTTGGGAATCCACATCGCTATCAATGGAGAGGTAGCTCCCGAGACGGCAAATGAAGATGTTACCGACATAAACAGAATATAGCTGAAGGCCAACACCAGAC
>CAMWUH010000151.1 GCA_947177325.1 uncultured Bacteroidales bacterium | reverse complement strand
CCTTCGGCGCCGCCGTCGGGACCCATGTAAATGATGCGGTCGGCAGCGGCTATGCCGTCGACGTTGTGCTCCACTACGACTACGGTGTTACCCTTGTCGACCAATCGGTTGAGGATGTTGAGCAGTGTTTGGATATCCTGGAAATGGAGGCCGGTGGTGGGCTCGTCGAGAATGAAGAGGGTGCGACCGGTGTCGCGTTTGGCAAGCTCGGTGGCGAGTTTTACGCGCTGATTTTCGCCGCCTGAGAGGGTGGTAGATGGCTGGCCGAGCTTGATATAGCCAAGGCCTATGTCCTGAAGCACCTTGATTTTGTTGATAATCGAGGGGATTCCTGCAAAAAACTCAACGGCCTGATTTATAGTCATGTCGAGCACGTCGGCAATCGACTTTCCCTTGTAGCGCACTTCGAGGGTTTCGCGGTTGTAGCGCTTGCCGTGGCACTCCTCACAGGGCACGGTAACGTCGGGGAGGAAGTTCATCTCGTAAGTGCGATAACCGTTGCCGCTGCACGTTTCGCAGCGTCCGCCTTTGATGTTGAAGGAGAAGCGTCCGGGCTTGTAGCCGCGGATGCGCGCTTCGGGAAGCCCCACGAAGAGGTTGCGGATGTCGGTGAACACACCGGTGTAGGTGGCCGGATTGGAGCGGGGTGTGCGTCCGAGCGGTTGCTGGTCAACTGTGACCACCTTGTCGATATTCTCCATGCCGCGGATTTCACGATAGGGGAGCGGCTGCTGCAGAGAGCGGTAGAAGTGGGCTGAAAGAATGGGCTTAAGGGTGGAGTTAATCAGCGATGATTTGCCCGAACCTGACACGCCTGAAACCACTGTAAGGGTGCCAAGGTCAATGCGCAGGTCGACGTTTTTGAGGTTATGGCCTGTAGCGCCGAGGAGCTCGATGGTCTTGCCGTTGCCGGAGCGCGGGGTGTAGTTGGGGATAATGGCTTTGGAGCCGTTGAGATATCGGGCGGTGACGGTGTCGGTTTTCAGCATTTGCTCGGGAGTGCCTTGAAAAACGACGTGGCCACCGGCGCGCCCTGCACCGGGACCTATGTCGACGATGTAGTCGGCTTGGGTCATCATGTCGCGGTCGTGCTCCACCACGATGATGGAGTTGGAGGCATCTCGCAGTCGCTTGAGCGAGTTGATAAGTCGGTCGTTGTCGCGCTGGTGGAGGCCTATTGAGGGTTCATCGAGGATGTAGAGCACATTGACGAGCTCGCTGCCGAGCTGAGTGGCAAGGCGAATGCGCTGGCTCTCGCCGCCTGAGAGGGTGGCCGACGAGCGGTTGAGCGACAGATATTTCAGGCCCACATCGAGCAGGAATTGCAGGCGTGCAGAAATCTCCTTGATGATCTCAGTGGCGATGATGCGGCCAGAGGGGTCGAGTTTAGAGGGGATTGCGTCGACGCGCTCTTTGAGGGCGGATATGTCGAGGCGGGAGAGGTCGGCGATGTTGTCGTCGCCGATGAAGAAGTGGAGCGCCTCGCGATTAAGCCTGTCGCCGTTGCAGTCGGGACAAGTGGCTCGGGAATAGAATTGGTCGCTCCATTTGCGGGCTGCTTCAGACGCGTCGTCGTCTTGGGCTTGCAGCTCGATGTATTTCACAATGCCGTCGTAGCTTTGGAAATAATTGGTGGTTGAGAGCGTGGCGTTTTCGATTTTGATTTGGCGAGTGGTGCCGTGAAGAATTTCTTCGAGAGCTTCGGGGGGCACTTGGCTGACGGGGGTGTCGAGGCCAGCGCCGTAGTATTTGAGGATGGCTTCGATTTGCCAGAAGATGACAGAATTTTTTTTCTTGCCTAATGGCACGATAGCTCCGGCGGCGATACTGATTTTATCGTCGGGAATAATTTTGTCGCGGTCGATGATGTTGACGGTGCCGATACCTTTGCAGGTGGGACAAGCGCCTTGGGGAGAGTTGAAAGAGAAGTTGTGAGGGGCCGGGCGGCGATATGAGAGCCCTGTTTCGGGGTCGACCAGGTGCTGAGAATAGTGGCTGAGCTCGTCGGCTTCGACGTCGTAAATCATCATTTGCTTGTCGCCCTGAAGCAGAGTGGCGTGGATTGACTCTCTCAGGCGGGTGAGGTCGGAGGGGTCGACGCGCAATTTGTCGACAACCAGCTCGATGGAGTGGTTGCGGTAGCGGTCAAGCTTCATTTCAGGGACGATTTCGCGCAGTTCGCCGTCGACTCTGACGGTCATAAAGCCTTTTTTCGAGAGTGTGGCAAACAGCTCGCGATAGTGGCCTTTGCGGTTTTTTACAAGCGGAGCGAGCAGGAGCACTTTTCGTCCGGCAAATTTGGTGGTAACGAGGTCGAGGATTTTTTCCTCTGTGTATTGAACCATCGTTTTGCCGGTGAGGTAGCTTCGGGCTGTGGCCACTCGTGAGTAGAGCAGACGGAGAAAGTCGTAGATTTCGGTTATGGTGCCAACGGTGGAGCGGGGATTGCGGTTGACGGTTTTCTGCTCGATGGCGATAACGGGCGATAGACCTGTGATTTTGTCAACATCGGGGCGCTCGAGGTTGCCGAGCAGATTGCGGGCGTAGGCCGAGAATGTTTCGATATAGCGGCGCTGACCTTCGGCATATATTGTGTCGAAGGCCAACGATGATTTACCCGAACCTGACAAGCCGGTGATAACAGCGAGCGAGTTGCGAGGAATTTCAACATCAATGTTTTTCAAATTGTTGACTCTGGCGCCAATGACGTTGAGCGCCTGAGCGGCATCAGATGCATCATCTACAGCCGATGCCTTTTGGAGCGGTTTATTTTGGATTTTTATCGAGTTGTCCATTTGGGGTTATAGATAGTTTTGTCGGCGGTTGACCGCAGGAGTGAATCTTTGGTGGGAATTTTAACGGTGTAGGTTTTGCCGGTTTTATTGGGGAGAGTCTTGTCGCGAATCCAAGGGTTGGCGTCGCGGAGTTGGGCGTAGGTAATGCCGTGGTCGGCAGCCCATTGAGGCCATGATTCTACGGGAGTTGACACCTTGACTGTGGTGTAGGTCATGGGTGTGTAGAATTGGTCGGGCTGCAGGGTGAACCCATATAGTCGGGGGTCGTTCATAATCAGCTTGGCGGCAAGAATTCTAAACATATAGCGCTGGGTTTCTTCAACCAGGTAGAGGTCGAGCGCCGATTTCGACATTTGAGAGCCTAATTCGCGGGTGATGCGCGCAGGCCCTCCGTTGTAGGCAGCGGCAGCCGATTCCCAGTTACCATATTGACGGTGGAGCTGCTTGAGCATGCGGCAAGCGGCCTCTGTGGCGAGCTCGAGATTATAGCGTTCATCGACGTACTCGTTCACCTCCAGACCGTATTGTTTGGCAGTAGAGGGCATGAACTGCCAGAGGCCTGCGGCTTTGGCCGAGGAGTAGGCGCGTGGATTGAGTGAGCTCTCGATGCAACATAGGTATATCAGGTCTTCAGGCACACCCTGACGCTTCAATATGGGGATGATTTCGGGGAAATAGCGATTGGCACGCTTGAGCATCAGCAGCGTGGAGCCGTGGGTGTAGCTCATAGCAGTCAGTTCGCGATCAAGGCGCTCGTAGAGGTCAACGCGATCGAGGTCGTAGGTCTGGTCGGCAAACGTAACCTTTCGAGGCACAGACGGCGAAGCAACGCGGCTCATGACGATTGATGATTGAGAAGCGTCGCGCGGGGTTTGAGCCGAGGCAATGGTGGTTGAAAGGGTTGAGGCTGCGAGCAGCGAAAGTATGATGGTTTTCATAGATAGTTCTGTAAAAAATATAAGAGTGGATGAGTGATTATTCAGTGGTTGAATTTTTGGAGCGAATAGAGTAGTTGATTACGTTGATGTCGCCCGAGAGCTTATAGTCAACGCCGTCGGTGCCGCGGGCGCGGATAACATAGTAGTAAACGCCAGACTCAACGAGCTTGCCCCGATAGCGACCATCCCAACCTTGCGAGGGGTCGGTCAACTTTATAATGTGAACGCCCCAGCGGTTGAAAATGTCACATTCAAAGCTTGTCAGCGATGAGTAGCTGACTTTCCAAATGTCGTTGACGCCATTTTGATCGCCGGGCGAAAAAGCGTTGGGGCAGAGCAGCTTCGAGGCGCCGATGTTTACTTCAAAGGTGTCAGAAATCCATTCGCAAGAGCCTGAGTCGTTGGCAGCTACGAAGCGTATGTAGGTTGTGCCTGACTCAGCGATATCGAGGTCAAAGTCGGTTTGGTTAAATCGGAGGTCAATGATTGAGAAGTCGGGGTAGGCCGAGGTTTGCCATTCGGTAAATCTAACGGCATCAGTTACCAGAGCCTGAAATTGCAGCTGAGCCGGCCCGCTGTCGGCTCCGGAGTTGCTCATATTATCGGCAATGGAGTCGAGGCGAGTCATTGTTGCGTGGCCGCTCACGGCGATAGGGTCAACAACCGGACTTTCCACCGAAAGTCGATTGCCCCAGGCCGAGGTGAAGCGGTCGCCTTGGAGGGTGAAGTGGGTGGAGCAGAGCGGTTGCTCAACGTGAATGGTTGAGGCTATAGATGCTAATGTCGATGACTTGTCGGTAGGTTGAAAACTTTCGCTGTCAGAGTCGAAGGCAAGTGAGGTCCATGACAACTCCAGGTCGCGCGACAGAGTTTTCGGAGCGCCGGTGATTGTATAGTAGGTGATAGGCCCGGCTGACCCGTCAAAGAGCAGAGCAACCATAGAGCAATCGCTCTCATTAGGGTCAATCGTCAGGCTGTTGAGAGTCAGCTCATGCTCGGTGTAGTCAACAATCCAGTAGTAATAGCTGCGGTCGCCGGCCACTTCGATAGCAAGGCCGGTGTCGGTTGCAGGCAGACTGACCGCTACAGTGCCGTCGGGTTGCACAGTGGTCGCTGCAGGAGTAGCGTAGGCCGCACCGGCCGACCCGAAAGTAGCCACACTAATGGAGGCACCTCCGGCATCGATTACTGCCGATGCCCCTGCCGCATCGCTAATCACAAAAATCTTTTGCAGACCGGTTGAGCTCTCGGCGGCAAGTTCAATCGGCGCTTCAGCTCCCTGAGCCGAAGTGACAACTACCGACGGAGCGGCTGCCTGAACCGCAACGGCAAGGAGCATAAAGCATAAAGAGGTGATATAAAACCGTATGTTATTCATTATTATAATCATTCTTGGGCGTTAACCTACAAAGATACTAAATTTTTGCACATCCTGCAAGCGTTAGCTATCGTAACTTCCCAAATACTCACTAAAAATGAGTTCGTTTTAGTTTTTTTAGAAATATGGTCTAAGACCCGGTTCCCCAATATTAGTTAATACTGAGGCGGTCAAGCGTTATGCAGATGCATGACGATTGTCCGGGGCAATGGTAACTCATGCCACGGATAAGTAAGAAAAATTATATAATTCTTGGGTCAGCCGATCGAAAACCCCGTTTGATAGCCATTTACGGTAAAATTCATATACCGTACGCCACCGGGGAAAGTCATTGGGCAGTAGTCGCCATTGACACCCTGTTTTGATCAGGAAAAACAAGGCATTGAGAATCTCAAAAGTTACCTAATCACCGCATCTCACCGGCGATTTTTACCTTGTTCTTCAGTCACGTAGCTACGGCTACGCTCCTTCATCACAAGAC
>CAMWUH010000150.1 GCA_947177325.1 uncultured Bacteroidales bacterium | reverse complement strand
TGCAACCCGAAAAATCACAAAATATCCCCTCTGTGCAATTTTTTTTTATTTTTTTGATATAGATATTTGATTTAGCTGATATAGAAACCGGTGCTACACGGTGCTACACGTGCTACACTGTTATAAAGGAGTGCTACTGCTACACGGGTAGTGCTACTGCTACACGGTGCTTCAGGGGTTGTGTAGCATGTAGCACTTGTAGCGCGGGCAATCCCCCTCGCAGGTGTTGGCCGTTTGAAAAAAAAAAGCTAACTTTGCACCGTTCATACTATTCACGAAGCAATCCCCACATTCATCGCAATGGCAACCAAACCAGCAATTCCAAAGGGTACACGCGACTTCTCCCCGCTTGAGATGGCTCGCCGCAACTATATCTTCGACACTATTAAAGATGTGTTTCGCCTCCACGGTTTTTCGCAAATCGAAACTCCGGCAATGGAAAACCTCTCGACGCTCCTGGGCAAATATGGCGACGAGGGTGACAAACTTCTGTTCAAGATACTCAATTCGGGCGACTTCCTCAAAGGGATAGACCCCGCCGCTATCGACCCCGCCGAGGTCAACAAATTGGCCGTCAAGATATGCGAAAAGGGGCTGCGATATGACCTTACGGTGCCCTTTGCGCGCTATGTGGTGCAACACCGCTCGGAGCTGCAGTTTCCGTTCAAGCGCTACCAGATTCAGCCCGTTTGGCGCGCCGACCGCCCGCAGAAAGGTCGTTACAGAGAGTTTTATCAATGCGACGCCGACATCGTTGGCTCTGACTCGCTGCTCAACGAGGTGGAGCTTCTCGACATTATCCGCGACGTGTTCAGCCGCCTGAACATCAACGTTGTCATAAAGGTCAACAACCGCAAAATCCTCGCCGGCATAGCTGAAGTAATCGGCGCCCCCGACAGCCTTGTCGACATCACCGTTGCCATCGACAAAATCGACAAAATAGGCTTGGAAAACGTCAAAGCCGAGCTCGCCGAGCGCGGATTGGCAGCCGAAGCAATCGAAGCCCTGACCCCCATCATTACTCTCACTGGCTCGACAGCCGAGCGCCTGGCTGCTTTGAAATCGCTCCTTGCAGCGAGCGAGATTGGCCTCAAAGGGGTTGAAGAGTTGGAAACCATACTCGCTATGGCGGGCACCGAGGGGGCAGAGATTGAGCTTGACGTGTCGCTCGCCCGCGGATTGAACTACTACACCGGCACCATCATCGAGGTCAAGGCCTTGGACACCCCCATAGGGTCGATCACCGGCGGCGGCCGCTACGACAACCTCACCGGAGTGTTCGGCATGCCGGGCGTTTCGGGCGTCGGTATTTCGTTTGGCGCCGACCGCATCTACGACGTGCTCAACACCCTCGACCTCTACCCCGACGACGCCATAGCCGCTCCCCGCTGCCTCTTTACCAATTTCGGCCCTGCCGAGGCTGCGCGCGCCATGGAGCTCGCCAAGCAGCTACGCAGTGAAGGGATCAGCTGCGTAGTGTTTCCCGACGCTGCCAAAATCAAAAAGCAGATGAGCTATGCCGACGCAATGAAATTTCGCTACGTGGCCATCATAGGCGAAACCGAGCTGGCCGACGGCACCGTAACCGTTAAAAACATGGCTGAAGGCACTCAAGCCACCATAGCCGCTGCCGACCTCGCCGCTTATCTTTCCGCCAACTCCCAAGCTCCCCACTCCCCATCGTCACTATAATGAAAAAATTACTCCTCACTCTTATTGCAATCGTTGGCATATCGCTGAGCTCCAACGCCCAATTCCGCTACGGCCCCACCGCCGGCGTCGACATCAACACCCTCAAATTCTCCCAGCCCCTCATCGGCGTTGACCAAACCGTAGGCGAGCAAGCCGGTGTGCAATGCGAGCTGATGTTTCCCGGCATAGGCTTCGGCATCGACTTCGGGCTGATGTATAACCAACGCGGCGCAACTCTCCATCTTAACGACCAGCCCGTGTGGGCCTCGACCTACTCCGCGCCGGTCCGCTCCTATCTCCACTACATCGACCTGCCCATTCACCTGCGCTTCAAGTGGACCCGCCTCAACGGCTTCGAGGAGAAGCTCGCCCCCTACGTGTTCGGCGGCCCCGATTTCTCATTCCTCGCAGCCCACAACCGCATCACCGCTCTCAACTATGCAGGCGGATGCTTCGGCCTCACCTGCGGCATAGGCGCCGAAATCTTCAAGCATTGGCAGCTCCAGGGCTCCTACACATGGGGCATGAGCTACGCCGTCAAGACCATAGTGCTCGACGACTTCACCGCCCGCAGCCGACAATGGTCGGTTAGACTCACTTATCTGTTCTAAACTCTTAACAATGCGCTTCCCAATTGTTTTAGCGGCCCTTGCATTGACCATGTCAATCAGCGGCCCGGCTCTCGCTATGTCGAAAGAGCAACCCGACACCACGCTTCGCCTCAACGAAGTGACCGTCACCGCCACCTCCCCTATGACACGCCTCGACAACCTGCAAGCAGGAGCCGAGAAGCTCGACCCCGAAATCCTCACCGGCACCCCGGCAATGCTCGGCGAGCACGACATCATCAAGTCGATGCAGCTGCTTCCGGGCGTCAACTCCGAGGGTGAAGGGAGCGGAGGCATCCAGGTCAGAGGAGGCACGTCGGCCCAGAACCTTATACTGCTTGACGGCGCGCCGCTCTACAATCCAACCCACGTAATGGGCTTGTTTTCAACCTTCAACGAGGATGCCGTGGCAGCCGTCACGCTATTCAAAGGCCCGGCACCGGCACAATACGGCGGCGCCAGCTCGGCCGTGGTCGACGTGATGCACCGCCCGGGCAACCCCGACCGCTTCCGCGGCACCGCCTCCATAGGCCTCCTGTCGGCCAAAGCAGCCGTCGAGGGCCCGATAGGCTCCCGGCTCACCTACGCCGTGGCCGCCCGACGCTCCTACGCCGACCTCTTTCTAAAGCTCCTGCCTGACTACAAGAGCACCATCATGCACTTCTACGACGTCAGCGGCAAGATGCGCTGGAACATCAACAGCCGAAACTTCATTGACCTGACCCTCTACCGCGCCGACGACCAATTGGGGCTCAAAAACCTCACTCACATGGATTGGAGCAACTCATTCGGCGCTCTCAACTGGCGCTCCCGGCTGACCGACCGCCTGACGCTGACAAGCAATGTCACGGGCACTATCTACTCCACGTCGATGTGGATGGATGTCAACGGAGTGTTTCAAGAGGCGCAGGGCCACATCAAAGCCATGCAGCTCAAAGAAACCCTGATCGCCTCGCTCTCCGACGCTATCACTCTCGATGCCGGATTGTCGACCCGATTGCTCGACGTGAAGTCGGCTGAATGGCACATCGGCGAAAACACCGAGCGAGAGCTGCGTCGCGGCTGGGAAAGCGCGCTCTGGGCATCGGTCGAGGGGAAAATCAACGAGCACTTCGGAGTGGTTGCCGGAGTGAGGTTGTCGCTGATGTGCGGCCTCGGCGGTAATCCGGTCTACAACTTCGCCCCCGACGGCTCAATCATCGATGCCGGCACCCCCTCGAAATCGCATATCACCAAAGCCTATCTGCTCCCCGAGCCCCGATTGAGCCTTACCTACCGCATCGGCGCCAACGACGCAGTCCGCGCAGGCTTCTCCATGGCCTCGCAAAACCTCCACGCCCTGCGCATGACCGACTCGTCGCTCCCATTCGACCGCTACGCCCTGACCTCCAACCTGGTCAAGCCCGAAAAGTGCACACAAGTGTCGCTCGGCTACGTGCGCATGTTCCGCGAGGGTGAATGGGAAATATCGGCCGAAACCTATTATAAGGACCTCCACAACGTCTATGACTATCGCGACGGGGCAACAATGTTTTCCGACGTGCGCCTTGAGAGCATAATCCTCGGAGGGCGCGGCCGCTCCACCGGCTTGGAACTGCTGCTGCGCAAAAACACCGGCCGCTTCACCGGCTGGATAGCCTACACCCTGTCGCTGACCCAAAACCGCATCCCCGGCATCAACGACGGCCGCTGGTATGTGGCCGCCAACGACCGCCGCAACGACCTGGCAATCGTGGGAATGTTTGACATCACCGACCGCTGGCGCATTTCGGGCTCATGGACGTTCAATTCGGGGCTGCCGCTGTCGGCTCCCGACGTCAAATATGACTGGAACGGCCTGACCCACTACTATTACGCCCGACGCAACGGCTATCGCGCGCCCTCGGCCCATCGCCTCGACATCTCGGCAACATATCGCAAAGTCAATCCGCGCTACAGCTACGAATGGTCGTTTGGCTTCTACAATCTTTACAACCGCCACAACCCCTATATTATCTTCTTCGAGGATGACGACACCAAGCCGTCGGGCACAAAGGCGGTGCAATATTCGCTATTCGGCATAGTGCCCTCCGTTTCATTCACCATCAACTTCTGATATCGGCGGCCACGACCCGACCATACGTATCAGTGTAGCACGTGTAGCACGTGTAGCAGTATCGACCCCGTGTATCAGTGTAGCACTTGTAGCAAATCAATTGTTGGCTCGCGGGCTGCCACGACCGACGCAACCTAAATAAATCATCAACAATTATTGTATGAAATTATTTGCCAAACTGACCCTATCGGCTGCAGCGTTAACACTACTTACCGCCTGCGAAGATGAGCTCGACTTCCAATACCACGACATAGACCCGCTGAGGGTTATTGAAGGCACATTCACTCAAGAGGGCGGAGGCCTGAAAATCACCCTCACCACCCCTATGGATGAACCCCTCGACACCACTCCGCTGACCGATGCCGACGTTACAGTAACCGACCTGACCGAAGGCGCCACGTATCAGCTTCTCCCAGACTCCGAAGGCATCTACCGGCTGCCCCAAGGCATCGTGCCGCTGACAGGCCACGAATATGCGGTCAACGTAACCGCCTCAGGCCAACACTTCACGGCAACGTCGACCATGTTGCCCCCTACGAGTATCGAGGTGATGGAGCTGTCGTGGGTGACATTCCCCGGCACGGAGCAAGCCTCGCTCCAAGTTGGCTTCCCCGACCCCGAGCCGGGAGTGGAGAACTATTACTTCGTTAAAATCTATCGCAATGACCGCACATTCACATGGTCGCTCGCCCGCGACATCTATATGGTCGACGGCCTCGTGCGCGTCAACTTTTTCCTGACCGACCGCGAACCCAAAGATGACGCCACTTTCTACGACATGCTTGAGCCGGGCGATGTGGTCAAAGCCGAGGTCTACCCGATCGACCTGAAAATGTTTGACTACCTTATGTCGGCCGCAATGCCGGGCAAAAACATGATTGACTGCTTCAGCGGCGACAAATGCCTCGGATATTTCCTGACGGCGCCGGTGGCACGGCAGAGCGTGGTCTACGACCCCGAAAAAATTGATTTGCACAATTAGCGGGGATTTACTATCTTTGCAGAGCAAAAGCCAAAGCGACGGCCCGAAACCGCCCGCCACGGCACGACCAACATACTGACTTGAAATTTCAGAGTCTCGATGCAGCAACAGCTGATGCCTTAAGGCTAAAGAGGGCAGCGTCGGGGTTCTCAAATTTTTTGTCGTCAATAAACAAAGAATAAACATATTTATTACCCTAATAAAACTCTACACTACCATGGCAATCACTTTCATGACCAAGGAAGGT
>CAMWUH010000149.1 GCA_947177325.1 uncultured Bacteroidales bacterium | reverse complement strand
TCTACGGTATTTTCAAAGCTTATTGCACCCGCGTAGGTTCAGGCCCCTTCCCGACTGAGCTTTTCGACGAAACCGGCAAAACCATCCGTGACCTCGGCCATGAATATGGCGCAGTTACCGGCCGCGAACGCCGCTGCGGATGGATTGACCTCGTTGCTCTGAAATATGCAATCATGATTAATGGCGTAACTCAGCTTATCATGATGAAAAGCGATGTGCTCGACGGCTTCGACGAAATCAAAGCCTGTGTTGCATACGAAATCGATGGCAAACGAGTTGAAGATTTCCCCTACGACATTGACTCCCTCAACGTTAAGCCTGTCTACATTACTCTTCCCGGTTGGAAAACCGACATGACCGCCATGAAGAGCGAAGACCAATTCCCCGAAAACTTCCGTCGCTATATCGAATTCCTCGAAGCGGAATTGCAAACACCTATCACAATCGTGTCAATCGGTCCTGACCGCGAGCAAACTATCATTCGCTCCTCACACAAATAATCCGCCTCTTCCCAAAAATATCATAACACCTTATCAGCCATGGCAAAAGTAAAACCTTTCCGCGGACTTCGTCCTCCCAAATCGATGGTGACCGAAGTAGCATCCCGTCCCTACGATGTGCTCAACTCAGCCGAAGCTCGCATTGAAGCTGCAGGTAATCCCAAATCTCTTTACCGCATCATCAAGCCTGAAATCGACTTTGATGAAACAACCGACGAGCACGACCCCAAGGTTTACAACCGCGCCGTTGAAAACTTCAACCTTTTTCAGCGCCAAGGATGGCTGGTGCAGGACGAAAAGGAGCATTACTACATCTACGCCCAGACAATGGACGGGCGCACTCAATATGGCATCGTAGTGGCAGCCAACGTCGACGACTATGTCAAAGGCAACATCAAAAAGCACGAGCTTACCCGCCGCGACAAGGAAGAAGACCGTATGAAACATGTGCGCAACAACAACGCCAACGTTGAGCCGGTGTTTTTCGCTTTCCCTGAAAATCAGCGTCTGGAGGAGATTATTTCTGAAGTAACCAAAGGCGACCCGGAATATGACTTCGTTGCGCCCGACGGTTTCGGTCATCACTTTTGGGTTATCGACAATCAAGCAACTATTGATGAGATTACCGAGCTTTTTGCTGCAATGCCTTCTCTGTATATTGCCGATGGCCACCATCGAACGGCTGCAGCAGCTCTCGTAGGTGTTGAAAAAGCTAAAAACAACCCTAATCATCGCGGCGACGAAGAATATAACTATTTCCTGGCGGTAGCCTTCCCCGAATCTCATCTGAAAATCATTGACTACAACCGCGTTGTAAAAGACCTCAACGGCCTTTCAACTGCCGAGTTTATCGCTCGCTTGGAAAAAGACTTCATCGTTGAGCCGAAAGGCACGGAAATATACACCCCCGAAGCTCTCCACATGTTTTCTCTCTACGTTGACGGCCAATGGTACAAGCTGATTGCCCGGGAAGGTCGCTACAACGACGCTGACCCTATCGGTGTGCTCGACGTCACTATATCATCCGACTTGATTTTACGCGACATTCTCGGCATTACCGACCTTCGCAGCGATAAGCGCATTGATTTCGTTGGCGGCATTCGCGGCTTGGGCGAACTGAAACGCCGCGTTGACTCCGGAGAGATGAAAGCAGCTTTGGCTCTGTATCCCGTTTCGATGCGGCAGCTTATCGACATTGCTGACACCGGCAACATTATGCCACCCAAAACCACATGGTTTGAACCCAAACTCCGCTCAGGCCTCGTTATCCACAAGCTCGACTAAGACCCGGCTCTAATAAAAACACATCCATCGCCAACAATTCTACGCGCTCATTTGTTATTTTGTTAAACATCAAAACATTCATCTAATGAAAGGCTTAACAAAATTAACAATTGCAGCATCGGTGGCACTCATAGCCACAGCAGGTTTGCTTCCCGAGCAAGCCGACGCCTGCACCCGCGTAGTGTTCAAAAATGATAAAGGCGACGTGTTCACCGGTCGCACACTTGACTGGAAAGCTGATATCGGCACTAACCTCTATGTGCTTCCGCGAGGCATCGAGCGCAAATCCTACGACGTAGGCAAGTCGATTGACTGGACATCGAAATATGGCAGCGTTGTTGCCGTGGGTTACGATATGGGCGTTTCGGAAGGCATGAACGAAAAAGGCCTTACAGTTAACTGCCTCTATCTGCCCGGCACCAAATACACCTACGAAGGCGACACCCGCATTCCTATGTCAACTTCAGTGTGGGTATCTTATGTGCTCGACAACTTCGCCACCACTCGCGAAGCCGTTGAAGTGCTCAAACAAGACCTCTTCTATGTGGATGCACCCTCGATGCCCGACGGATCTTCTACTACACTACACATGGCAATCTCCGATGCCGACGGCTACAATGCTATTATCGAATACATTGACGGCAAACTTCAACTGCACGAAGGTTATGAACTGAAAGTCATGACCAACGCGCCCCCGATCGAGCAGCAATTGGCAGTAGCCAAATATTGGGACGCTGTGGGTGGCCTCAACTTCCTCCCCGGCACTAACCGCAGCTACGACCGCTTTGCACGTGCTTCATTCTATGTCAACGCTATCCCCTCTGATGCCGACCATGATTTGGCTTTGGCCGCAGTTATGGGCGTGCTTAACAACTGCTCGGTGCCCGTCGGTATCTCCGTGCCTGACCAACCTGAAATTTCATCGACCCGCTGGCGCTCGATTGCCGACCAACATGAGAAAATCTATTACTTCATGACCACTCTTAATCCCTCGATAATTTGGGTCAACCTCAATCAGTTTGACCTCCGTCCCGGGGCACCTATCATGAAGCTCGACCTCATCAACGCCAAGCACAACATTATCGGCAACGCTAAAAACGACATGGTGAAATCCCAAGGTTTCAACCCCATGTATCGCCTCCCCGAAAACTTCTCTTTGTAACCGCTTCAACCCAAACCAAATACACCGATGAGGCTGTCTGACGAGATTCAGGCAGCCTCATTTGCTTTGTTCTCTATTATCATAAAACGTGGTGTTGCAAAATATCGGGGAAATTGTTAACTTTGCGAGTTATGAATTTATCGACACCAACATATAGCGTCAACGCAGCAGTGCTCACCCGATTGGTGATGTTGCGATGGATGGCGCGATGGTGGTGGACCATTGTGCTACCCCTTGCTGCACTCATGATAGCATCGCTTTTCGATCCCCGGTTTTTACTTGTGGCTCTGATGGCGTTGTTAGCTATAGTAACGATGGGAATGGCCTTAGTCTATTATAACTATTTACTGAAGCCTTGGGCGGTTAGAAGACTACGCCCGCAGTCGGTTGAGATTAATGGCACGCACTTGATTTTCAAGCACGTACCGGCGGCTGAGACAGTGGTTGCCGGCGAACCTGAAATTGTAGACTTAACCTCAGTCGGCCACATGGAATATAGCCATCGTATGCTGATTATTGAAACCGGTACGGCTGTCGATGACTTTGTAACAATTCCGCTCGACGCTTTCGGCCAAGGCAACGACCGCCTGGCAGAGCAGTTTTTCCAATCGCTTGTTGACGCAGTGGTAGCTACCCGCGCCAATATTGCCACTCATTGAATATATGAAATTTACCTTACAGAAAACAGCTGAAAACTCTAAAGCTCGTGCCGGTGAAATAATCACCGACCACGGCACCATACTCACTCCCATTTTCATGCCCGTCGGAACGGCCGGAACTGTCAAAGCCGTTCATCAGCATGAGCTGCGCGACGACGTGAAAGCCCAAATTATACTTGGCAACACATACCATCTATACCTTCGTCCCGGTATGGATATAATTCACCGCGCCGGAGGGTTGCACAAATTCAATGGCTGGGAGAAACCTATATTGACCGATTCAGGCGGTTTCCAGGTGTTTTCACTCTCAGGCAATCGCAAGTTGAAAGAGGAAGGCGCCCATTTCCGCTCTCATATCGACGGCTCACGCCATTTATTCACTCCCGAAAATGTAGTCGACATTCAGCGCACAATCGGCTCCGATATCATGATGGCTTTAGACGAATGTCCGCCGGGAACAGCCGACCGCACTTACGCCTCCAAATCACTTGACCTCACCCTACGCTGGCTTAAGCGCGGATGGGATCATTTCAACGCCACTACTCCTCTCTATGGCCATTCTCAAGCATTTTTCCCTATTGTTCAAGGTGTCACCTACGAAGATTTACGCCGAAAATCTGCTCGTTTCGTAGCCGATTTGGGTGCAGAAGGAAATGCTATCGGAGGTTTGGCCGTTGGTGAGCCTGCCGAAGTGATGTATGATATGATAGAGATTGTAAATGAAGAACTCCCCGCCGACAAACCTCGCTACCTGATGGGCGTAGGTACTCCGGCCAATATTCTTGAAGCCATTGACCGCGGAGTTGACATGATGGACTGCGTTATGCCCACCCGCAACGCTCGCAATGGTATGCTGTTCACTGCCAACGGCATCATGAACATGCGCAACAAAAAATGGGCCGACGACTTCTCCCCCATTCAGGAAGATGGCCCGAGCTACGTTGACCGCGTTTACTCCAAAGCCTACCTTCGCCACCTGTTTATGGCTCAGGAAATCCTGGCTATGCAGATTGCCTCTATCCATAATCTTGCTTTCTATCTATGGCTCGTGGGTGAGGCCCGTCGCCACATCCTTGAAGGTGACTTCAAGCAGTGGAAAACTGAAATGGTTGAGCGCGTTACTCGTCGCTTGTAATCTTCTTAATGCAGGTAACTTTAACTTACTCACCCGGGTAGCCGAAACATAACCCTCCTTGATTATCTCCGCTGATGAAGCTCTTTGCCAAGATAAAGAATCAATTGTTTGCCAAGCCGTGGTTTACCACCCTCGACCGCTATATTATTCGCCAATTTCTCGGAACCTACGTGTTTGCCATCATGCTGATTTTGGCAATCATTATCATGTTTGATGTCAACGAGAAACTCGATTCCTTCCTCAAAGCTCCCCTGAAGGCCACCATATTTGACTATTTTCTTAACTTCATTCCCTATTTCGCCAACCTGTTGGCACCGCTGTTCACATTCATTGCCGTAATATTTTTTACCTCGAAGCTTGCGGGCAACTCTGAGATTATAGCGATGCTTTCAACAGGGATGAGTTTTAAGCGCTTGGCGCGCCCCTACATAATTTCAGCTGCCGTTATTGCCATAGCCTCGTTTTTGCTTTCTGCATTTATTATTCCGCCGGCCAATGTGAAACGTCTGGAATTTCAGAACACTTACGTTCGCGACCGCCGTGTTGACTACGGCAGTAATATAGCGCTGCAAGTAGGTCCGGGCGAAGTAGCCATGATGGCCAACTATAATGCTCATTCCAAAACCGGCTCAAAGTTTTCGCTCGAGAAGATTGAGGATAAAACCGTGGTATCTCGAATGACTGCGCGCACAATCGAGTGGGATACACTCTACCGCTGGACTGTGAAAGATTATCAGATCCGCACCCTCGACTCATTAGGACGCGAACACCTCTCAAGCGGCTATTCACTTGACACTATTATCAAGTTTGAACCACGTGACTTCCTCATCTCAAAGCATGATGAGGAAACACTCACAACCCCCCAACTAAACGAATACATTGCCCGGCAAAAGGACCGCGGAGTAGCCAATATCAAAGCTTTTGAAATTGAATTGCACAAGCGTTTCGCCATGTGTGCCGCGG
>CAMWUH010000148.1 GCA_947177325.1 uncultured Bacteroidales bacterium | reverse complement strand
CCAATGTGACAGAAACATCGTCCACACTTGCAGCGTGGACTCAGCGCCTCTTCTTACTTGGTATCCTCGGGCTACCCCCGAGGTTTGGGACAAACATCGCTGCTGCGCAGCTCTTAGAGCCTCAAAAACAGTGGCGACTCACGACCCGATTCGCCCCCCGCAATGCTACACTGCTACACGGGTAGGGCTACTGCTACACAACCCTGGTAGCGCGTGTAGCGCGTGTAGCACTTGTAGCACTTGTAGCAGTAGGCACTCCCATTTAGCAGTGTAGCAGTTGTAGCGGTGATTATTTTTGGCGTGGCAACTGCATTGTGTTGCGTTTTTGCGGGATAATTCGTAAATTTGAAGTCTGACATCATTAACTCGGCAATCAACCCCCCGACATAATCAGCATTTATCCATAATACATAATATATGAGCTCATTTATAATCGAAGGCGGGAAAAAGCTCCACGGCTCTATCACCCCCCAGGGCGCCAAAAACGAAGCGCTGCAAGTGATTTCGGCTACACTGCTCACCTCCGAGCCTGTTACCATCGACAATATCCCCGACATTATCGACGTGCGCAACCTTATCAGCCTGATTGAAGCAATGGGTGTGGCTGTGCGCCGTAACTCCAAGCACAGCTTTACATTCTGCGCCTCCGACATCAACCTCGACTACGTTAACTCGGCCGACTTCATCGCCCGCTCGGCCAAGTTGCGCGGCTCGGTGATGCTCATCGGTCCGCTGTTGGCTCGCTTCGGTCAAGCCTTCTTCCCCAAGCCCGGGGGCGACCAGATAGGGCGCAGGAAAGTCGACGTTCACATTCAAGGGTTCATGGCCCTGGGGGCTGAAGCCATCTACGACCATCCTTTGGCTTCTTACCGACTGACAACCCGAAACCATCGCCTGCGCGGCACATATATGCTTCTCGATGAAGCCTCCGTTACCGGCACGGCCAATATTGTCATGGCCGCTACCTTAGCCGAAGGCACCACCACAATCTACAATGCCGCTTGCGAGCCCTACGTGCAGCAGCTTTGCCGCATGCTCTCAGCAATGGGAGCCAAAATCAACGGAATAGGCTCCAATCTGCTCACTATCACCGGCTCCGACACCCTCCACGGCACTTCCCACCGTATTCTCCCCGACATGATTGAAGTGGGCAGCTTCATTGGCCTCGCTGCCATGACTCAAAGCACAATCACCATCAAAGACGCATCAGTCGAAAACCTCGGCATCATTCCGCAAGCGTTTCGCCGACTGGGCATCACAATCGACCAGCAGGGCGACGACCTCTACATCCCGGCTCAGGAAACCTACGAAATCGAAAACGGCCTCGACGGGTCAATCCCCACCATTGCCGACGCTCCCTGGCCGGGGCTTACGCCCGACCTCCTGAGCGTTATCCTCGTGGCAGCAACACAGTGCAACGGCTCAGTGCTTATCCACCAAAAGATGTTTGAGAGCCGATTGTTCTTCGTTGACCGTCTAATCGATATGGGCGCCCAAATCATTCTCTGCGACCCGCATCGCGCCGTAGTCGTAGGTCTCAACCATCGCTATCAGCTTCGCGCCAACCGCATGTCGTCGCCCGACATCCGTGCCGGCATCGCACTGCTGATTGCAGCCATGTCGGCCAAAGGCACCTCGGTTATCGGCAACATCGAGCAGATTCAGCGCGGTTACGAAGATATCGACGTGCGCCTCAACTCCATGGGCGCCAACATCATCTTGCAGTAACCCTCTACATTGTTAAATTGACATAAAAAATAAGAGCAGTCGCGGAAAAAACCTGCGGCTGCTTGTTATTATAGGAAACCTTTATCAAAAAATATTATGAACGACCAAATCAGTTACGAAGAACGTAAAGAATTACCCGACAGTGTGTTCGGGCTTCCTGAACGCCGTGAATATCCTATGCCCGATGCCGCCCACGTCAGAGCCGCTGAAGCATATTTCCGTTATTGCCCCGAAGATTTGAAACCTCGCCTGGCAAAAGCGATTATGGCGCGTGCCAAAGAATATGGCGTAGACATTCAGTCGCCAACAATCTTATCTTACGCCGCTGAATAACGGCTTAGACCCGAGTCTTAGAACATCTGTTTTGACGAGCCTGCCGGGGTCACTACAATGTAGAGCCCGCGCGAGGGCGAGGCTACTCGTGCGCCCTGAAGGTTGTAGTAGACCGCACTGTCGGCACCGCCGGCATCGATTGTATCGACCACTGAAAGGTCGGCCGACGCAACGGCTATGGTGTTATTTCCGAAATCAACGGTTATGGCATACTTGCCGGGCGTGATTTGCCACGCCTGCGCTTCGTCGTCGGCATGGGTAAACTCGGCCAGATTGCCTGCGCTGATAAGCTCGTCGTGGCCTATAGCCCCGTAGCGGTGGCCTTTGAGGTCGGCCCAGCTGCCGAGCACTGAGGTAAGGCTGAAGTAAGCGTTTTCGTTGCCGTCAACAGGCACGAGGTCAACTTCGGCTGCATGGAATTTCGAGCCGTTGCGAGTCATTGCGATGCCATACGAAGGGTCCCAGCTATGGCCGGGGATATTGCCGATAACATACATAGCTTCGGGCACCTCAACCGAGGGGATTTCTGTGCCGGGCTCAATTTCGTAAGCGCCGGTCGATGTCAGGCGCAAATAAATGTCGCGGTCAATGGCAAAGCTGCCTGTAACGTCGATTTGCGAGCCTGAATTGTTATGCAGGATAAATGTTTGCTGAAGGTCGGTGGCCTCGACGTTGCGGAGCACCTTATAGGTTACTCCGCCAACTTGAGTTGTTTCCGAGATTTCTCTTCCGGGCCAATTGCCGAAAATCGAGGGTGAGTCGTTGCGGTAGGCATAGATGTAGAGAGGCGACCAACCGACGTTGTTTTCAACGTAGATATTATAACCTCCGGCAGGCATGGGGTCGGCAGGGTCGGCAGGCTGCTCGTTGCCGGTGGCGACGTAAACGGCGTAGCCCTGAGCGGGAAGAGTGAAGCGGGCGCCCGATTTCATGGCAGCTTCTTTACCGGTGAAGATATCGGTTGCCTGATTGTCGGTGAGGTTGCCGGTGACGGTAAATGTAGAGGCGTTATCGCCAAAGTTGAGCATCACGACTACGGAGTTGTCGCCGAGGCGACGCTCGTAGACGTAGACCATAGCGTCGGAGGCTGAGTGATTAATCAATGAGCCGTTTTCAGCACCGGTGTTGAGGGCGGGTTGTGAGTGCTTGAGCGAGCAAAGGGTGGTGATAAGCTCGGTCATTGAGGGGTCGGCTTTGCTCCAGTCAACAGGCGTTTTCTCGGCGAGCGAAACTGCGCCCGAGTCGTAGCCGATCTCCTGGCCGTTGTAAAGCAAAGGCATGCCGTAGGCTGTGAATTGCAGCACAGTCAGCGGGCGGAGATATTTGTGGAAGAGGCGGACTTCAGTGCCCCCTTTGTCCTGCACCACATCGTGGTTGCTCAGATAGACCATTCGCGAGCGTCCGCGATAGGCCGAGTCGTCGTGGAGAGCCTTGACTTCACGGCTGAGATTGGTGACGTTAGCCCCGCGCGCAAAGTCGAGCAGGCGGTCGTGGAAAGCCCAGGCATAATTGTAGTCAAACCATCCATTGCTCACCAGTTGAGGCATCGAGTCGTCCTCAGCGAGCCAAGCCACACGGTTGCCGTTTTTGAGCACCCGTGAGGTGGCTTTTGACCAGAACTGTTCAGATGGGCCTGAAGCGTAGTCGCAGCGGAATCCGTCGACGTCAAATTCATCAACCCAATATTGCATGGCGTCAATCATGGCATCGTGGAGAGCAGAGTTGCTGAAATCGAGCTGATAGACGTCGTTCCAGCCGTGGGGGCTATAGAAGTTATAGCCATAATATTCGGGATGGGTGCTGACCCAAACATTGTCCTTTGATGTGTGGTTAGCCACCCAATCAAGCCAAATCTCCATGCCGTTGGCGTGGATAGTGTTGACGAGCGACCGGAGGTCGGCGGCAGTGCCGTAGTCGGGGTCGATGCCCTTATAGTCGCGCACGGCGTAGGGGCTTGAATATGTGCCCCAACGGCCTTCAATGCCGGGTGTGTAGATAGGCATGAGCCACACCACATCAACGCCAAGCTCTTTCAGACGGGGGATTTCGCGCTCTACCCCTTTGAGAGTGCCCTCGGGGGAGAAATTGCGCACAAACACTTCGTAGATTACACGGTTTTCAGCCTTATGAGCGGCCGTAGCCGGGGCCGAAAGGGAAATTAAGGCCCCACAAAGGAGCAGGGCCTTAATTACCAAATAACTAAACACTTTACTTAACCTCATCTTATCACAAGATTATAAGATTATTATTGCATGAACCAAAGCAAATCTTATCACAAGATTTATAAGATTACCTTAGAAACTTTATTGCCTTGTTTGAGAATATAGACACCACCAACGGCGGGACGAGCCACGCGGATGCCTTGCATGTTGTAGTATTCAGCTGCAGAGGAGTCAGAGTCGATGGCAATTGATTCAACGCCTGAGTAATTTGAGTTGACAGTGATAGTCATTGCGGCGAAGTCAACGGTGATGTCGTATTTACCGGGGTTGATTTGCCAAGCAGCGGGTTCGTCGGCTGCAGCAAGCATATCGGCAGTGGTGCCGGGAGTGAGGAGAGCATTGTCAGGGTCA
The DNA here is from genome assembly GCA_947177325.1 of uncultured Bacteroidales bacterium. GTDB lineage: Bacteria > Bacteroidota > Bacteroidia > Bacteroidales > Muribaculaceae > JAGBWK01. The sequence continues at coordinate 1,080 of CAMWUH010000148.1, read as the reverse complement.
GCTCCGTAACGGTGGCCTTTGAGGGGAGCCCAGTCAGAAGAGCCGGTGCCGAGCACAGAGGTAAGGCTGAAATAAGCCATTTCGTTTCCGTCAACAGCTACAAAAGTAACACCTTCAGCAGTAAATTCATCGCCATTGCGGGTAAAGGCTATGCCGGCAGAGGGGTCCCAGTTGCTGTCGGCCAAATTGCCTATCACGTAGAGCGCATCGGGAGTTGTAACTTCGGGTTGCTCTGCAGAGCCTTCGATAATTGTAAAGGAGTTGGCTGTCAATTCAATGAAGAGGTCTTTGCCTGAAACCACTGAGGGGCCGTCGAACTGAGTGCCGTTGCCGTCGTTGAAAATCAGATTGTAGGTGATAGTGCCGTTGCCGGGGAAAGGTACTTTTTTATAGGTAACGCCGTTGACAACAGCAGTTTCGGCAAATTTAGCACCGGGCCAACCGCCAAACACATTGCCCTGACCGTCGGCCCAAGCATAAACGTAGAGATTATTCCATCCGGTGTTGTCGATAGCGTAAACAAAAGTGCTTACGGCCTCAAAGGTTACGTCGGCCTCAGCGGGCGAAGCAAATTGCTTCACTTCCACGCCGTTGGTAGCGAAATAGTAGTTGGCCTCATTGAGAGTAACCTCGGGGAGGTCAACCTGCTGACCATTATTACTGTTGTTGTTGAAAATCATGTGGGTTGTTTCTCCATCGTGGCCGTTGATGATGAATTGGTTGTATTCAATGCCGTTGAGCGTAACGGTAGCGTCGGGAGTAGCTCCGGGCCAGCCTCCGAAGATTTCAGAGTCGCCCCAAGAATACATTGCCACGTCAGTGCCCCATTCTGTGCAGTTAGCTACATATACATTGTGAGTGGCAGCTTGAGCCATCAGCGCTGCTCCGAGAGCGGCAGTAAGGAGTAAAGATTTTTTCATATCAGGTAAGATTGATTGGTAAGAGATTATTGATTTTTCGATGTTGCAAAATTAGAGCGGAAAAATTGTAAAAAAAAGTGTTGTCAACTCATAGGAGGTCAAATCAAGAAAAATCAAGATCGGTCTCGTATACACATCTCCGAGACCACGAGACCTCACA
>CAMWUH010000147.1 GCA_947177325.1 uncultured Bacteroidales bacterium | reverse complement strand
TGGGTCTGGAGCGACAGGCGCCACCGGGGGTGGCGCTCGATATAATCAATTGCAGCTTGAAGTATTTGATGATTGGTAAACCGCTCGCCCATGTCGCACGGTTGAAGTGAAAAACGTTTTATGGCGAGCTTTTCGGGTGAAGCAGGGAGAAGACGCTCGATAGTGAGGTCGGGGGTGTCGTTTCCGTCAAGAAAACGAGGGAGGAAAAGTTGCTTGATTTCATCAATGTGAGTGAGCACGACAGGTTCATCCTTGGGAGAGCAGGTCACCCAATCAATATTGTCAGGCAATTGCAGAGTGCCATTAGTTTCCACCTGGATGAAGCGCCCGTCGGCATGGAGGGCTTCAATCAGTTCGCCAATAGGCTGCAATGCGGGCTCGCCACCTGTTATGACCACATGTGGCGACACATTGCGACTGATTTCGGCGATAAGTTCGTCGGTGGTCATCGATCGGTAGTTAGAGTGGGATGTGTCGCAGAACGGGCATTTGAGATTACACCCCGACAATCTGATGAATGTTGCGGCCTTCCCTGTAAACCGACCCTCGCCCTGAAGTGAATAAAATATTTCGTTGATGCGATATTTCATCGGAGGAATTGGATGATAGGAGCAGAAGCGGTTCAGAGGGTGTCGTCGATGGTATAGACAGCCACATTGCCGGCCGACTCTTGAATGTCAACACGATAGCAATTAGGGGTCTGCTCCTGAATCCATCGCGCGAGATTTTCGGCTGTGGGATTGAAATCTACAACCTCGTTGAGATTGCGATGGTCGAGTTGCGAGGTAATCAGTTGTTTGATTTCAGAGAAGTCGGCCACCATACCGTTGCGATTAAGCTTTTCGGCCCGGCAATAAATGGTTATAAGCCAGTTGTGGCCGTGGAGGTTTGTGCATTTGCTTTCGTAAGGGAGTTTGAGAGCGTGTGCTCCAGATATTTCAATGGTTTTTGTGATGTAGTACATATCCAAGCGTTGTAAACAGAGTTACAAATTTAGCTAATTTCAACTAAAAATAAAAAATGCACAAGGAAGAAGCGGCATAAAAAAACCGAGGTGTCCTCTTGGAGGAGACCTCGGCTATGCGTGTTGAGAGTAAACTCGCTATTAAGCGTTTTCAGCGGGAGCTTCAGTAGCTTCTTCAGCGGGAGCTTCTTCTTCAGTAGCAGCTTCTTCGCCTTCAACGGGAGCAACTTCTTCAGTTTCTTCTTCAACTGCTACTTCTTCAGTTGCGGGAGCTTCTTCAGTTGCAGCTTCTTTGTTTTCAGAAGAGCAAGATACCATTGCTACAGAAGCAAGGATAGCGAGAGACATGAATAATTTTTTCATCTTTGTAAGAATTTAATAATAAAACAATAATTTGTGCTTCAAAAACGCCACAAAGGTACGACCTTTTTTTGGTCTGACAAATTTTTTGAGCACTTTTTTTCTGATTTTTTTGTTTTTTTTGAGATTTCCGGCCGAATATGCCCCAAAGGGGATGAACATTCAGATATTTTTGCATTTCATCAAGAAGTGCGGAGCAGAGAGCGAAGGTGGAGAATACTCCACATAATTATGCCAACCGTAATGACTGCCATTACAACGATGGCAGTAGTGCCACTACAGATGAATGAGGCGAGAAAGCAGCCGCCTGTAGCTATGGCAGTGGGGAGCATCTTGCCCAGAGCGCGCGCGGAAAGCCGGTAGCCGTAAAGACAACGATTGAGAATGACGTAGGCAATAAGGCAAATCGCATTATCGAGGGCGTAGCTTATGCCGAGCCCGGTAAGGCCGTATCGGTTGAACAACAGGCAGCTTAAAATGAGCGCCATCAAATTCTCGGCCACTCCAACCTGCAGAAAATAGACCCACTTGTTGTTCTTCCCTAACGAGATTGCACCTATGGGCCACGCCAAGGCACGAAACATTGTGCCGATGGCCAACCAGCGAATCAGCGGTATGGCGACCTGAAATTCAGCAGTCAGCAACAGGTCAATTATCAACGGGGCGAACAAGATAAGCAGGCATGCGGCCGGACCGATGATTACAGCCGCCAATTCAATCTGGCGGTTGACCAATCGGGTCATTTTCAAATTATCGTTGATTAGTCTGGCAAGGCGCGGCAGATAGTCCATCAGCATAGCTGCAAACACCAGCGAGGAAAATTGCATGGTCAGAGCATTTGCTCCCTGATAGAAGCCTACCAGGTCGACACTGCCGTGGTAGCGCACATAAAGATTGACCACGTAGCTGACCAAAGTTTGAAGCAGATCGGCCGTAACCAATACTATACCGAGCCCGAGAAGGCGGCTGACAATTGGGGAATGAATACGCCAGGAAAAACTCGTCGGGGCGATGTGGCGGCTGCATTTCCGCAGGAGCATTGTGTAAGCGCCCCATACCATGAGCCAGAAGATACAGATGGCCGGAACGATACCCGATGTACCTAAGAACCAATATAGCGGCACACCGATAAACAAGCCCGTCAGCCCCCCTACCACCGATGCCCGGGCTATCAGCTTTGTTTGCTGCAGACCTTGCAGAATGGCAAGTTTGCCGGCTGACGACACCATGAAAAACAGGGCGACCCCAAGCAGTCGAAAGCCGCCCGCCGAAAGGGAGTTGCCAAAGGTCAGTTTTGACAATAAAGGAGCTGCCAACACACAGATTATCAATCCCCCGAGAGCTGTGGCAAGGAGCAAGCGGTTGATGGCCGCTAAGGAATGAGCTACGGCACTGTCGGTCAGCACGCCGGCCTCGCGTTGTTGGCAGTCGGCTTCGTCAGCTGCCGAGATTTCTTTGACGATAGCAAGGTTAAGACCGAGCGAGGCTATGCGCTGCAGGGTTAGCGATGCTGAGTTATAGAGCGCATTGATGCCCATGCCTGCCGCGCCTAATATCATTGCCACAAACTTTCCCCTGACCACTGCTACCAACGCATTAAACACCTGCACGCCCCCAAACAACCTAAAGCCGCGAAACAGAGAGCGATATGTGTCTTTGGTGGGCTGTGGCATTTGAGGGCAAACAGTTAATGCAATGGTAAAAAAAGTGATGGGTTATAGAGCCGGGGACGGAGCTAAAAGCCGGGGTAAATTATTTGCCGTGCGAGGCAACTATGGCGTTGGCCATATCTACAGCTTTGTTGATGTGGTCGCAGATGTGGTCATTGTCGAGGAACTGATTGAAGCCTGCGTGCTCGAGGGTTTCGCGCACCTTGGGATTAACGCCCGAGAGCACTACCTCGATACCTTCAGCTTTTGATGATTTCACAAGCACTTCAAGGTTGTGCAAGCCTGTGGCATCGATAAACGACACTTTCCTCATTCTTATAATGCGTACAATCGGTTTGGACTCCATTGACTGTCGCATAAGCTCGTCAAACTTGGTTGCAATACCGAAGAAGAACGGGCCGTCAATCTCATAAACCGAAACGCCTTTGGCCACATCAAGCACTTCATGCTGATGACTTGCGTCGATGCCTTCATCAACGTCGAGCTTCTCGGAGTAGACCTTAATGGAGGAGTTTTCCATAACGCGGCGCAAGAAGAGCACCACGGCGAGCAACAAGCCGAGTTCGATAGCGATAGTGAGGTCGAAGATGACGGTAAGGAAGAAGGTAACCATCAGCACTGTGAAGTCGCTCTTAGGAGCGTGGGCTATGTTGATGATAGTGCGCCAACCGCTCATGTTGTATGCAACCATTATAAGCACGCCGCCAAGGCAAGCCATGGGGATGTGGTTGATAAGCGGCATCAGGAAGAGGAATATCAGCAACAGCACGACGGCGTGGATGATACCGGCCACGGGGGTGCGACCGCCGTTGGTGATGTTAGTCATTGTGCGGGCAATGGCACCGGTAACCGGTATACCGCCAAAGATAGGGACAACACAGTTGGCCACGCCTTGACCTATGAGCTCGGTGTTGGTGTTGGTGCGAGAGCCGGTGATACCATCAGCTACAGTAGCCGACAATAACGACTCGATAGCGCCCAAAACTGCAATGGTGAAGGCCGATGGAAGCAAAGCGTTGATTGTTGACATATTGAATGAAAATCCGAAGCCTTCAGTAGCCACATCGGTTTTGGCTCCGTTGAAACGTGAGCCGATTGTGGCCACTCCGTCGCATACGTCGGTAAACTCGCTGAGCAACCACACGGCAGCGGTAACTATTACGATGGCAAGCAACTGGCCGGGGAGTTTCTTGGAAATTTTAGGGGTAAAGACGATAATCAACAGAGAGGCAAGACCGACTAACAGTGTTGGCAGATGCACATTGCCGAAGCTCCGGAAATATACGCCCCATTTGGGGATAAATTCACTCGGCACATTAGTCAGGCCAAGGCCGAAGAAGTCATTAATCTGAGTAGAGAAAATCGTCAGGGCGATACCTGCAGTAAAGCCCACCACAATCGGGTAGGGGATGAACTTGATGACAGTGCCGAGTTTGAAAAGCCCCATTATTATTAGCAGTATGCCTGCCATGATTGTGGCCATGGCAAGCCCCTGAAGGCCAAATTCCTGGATAATGCCATAGACAATTACGATGAAAGCGCCCGTGGGGCCGCCGATCTGCACCGAGCAGCCTCCTAAGGCCGACACAAGAAAGCCGCCGATAATGGCAGTAATCAAACCGATAGTGGGAGTAACGCCTGAGGCCACACCGAAGGCTACAGCCAATGGCAAGGCAACTATGCCAACCACGATGCCCGCAATCAAATCATCGCGAAAGCGCGCCATCGAATAGTGGCGCAGCGCGCTGAAGAGCTTGGGACGGAAATCAATTGTACCTGAAAGATTCATTGTTATAAGTGATATATGAATGATATTGGAAACTCAAATTACAGAAGCTGACCCTCACTATTGCGAGGCCCGGCCCCTTCATGACTGCCCGATTGCGAAATCAGGGGCAAATGTTAGGAATCAATCGCTTAATGAAGTGACGTGACGGCCGGAAAGGTCGTAGGTCTGCATGCGCAGATACCACCCCAAGGCCTCATAGTCTTTGCCAAACTCCGCCTGCTTCTCAACGCTCACGGGAGCGCCGATACTGACGCGCATCGGCTTGTCTTTCTTTTTCATCAGCTCACGTACGAGCGAAGCGGTGCGGAGCGGAATGCTGTGGTGGCCCAGAAAGTTAAACCAGCGAGAATTTGTGCCGTGGAAGTAAATGGGGATAACCGGCACTTTGGCTTTCTGTATTATCTGCAACACTGTGGGTTGCCAGGGACGGTCAACAATGATACCCTCTTTGTCGGTTTTGCCAATAGCGCCAGCCGGGAAGAAACCAACGGGTTTGCCCTGCTTGAGCATCGAGATTGCCTCACGCACTCCGGCTACCGACACACTGCGTTTTTCCGGATCGCTCGAAGCCGCTTGGTCAACAGCGATAAAACTTGGGCGGAGAGCGGTGATGCGGTTGAGTATCATATTGACCATAACCTTATATTCAGGGCGGAGCGAGCCAACGATGTCAATCAGCGCAATGCCGTCGATGTGGCCGAAGGGATGGTTGCTGACTGTGATGAAAGCACCCTCTTTGAATTGTTCGAGATGCTCCATCCCGTCTACCTGGAGGTCAATATGCAGGTCGTCGTAGATAAGGTGATGAGCAAATTCAGGGCCGGGAGTCTTGCACCAGGTTGAGTGCAGACGGTTGACTTCATCGATTTTAAAATAATGGAGCAGCCATTTCGCCAGCCATCGGAAATTCTTGGCAGCGGGCACCAATTCTTCCACAT
>CAMWUH010000146.1 GCA_947177325.1 uncultured Bacteroidales bacterium | reverse complement strand
CCAAGCTGAAAGTGTGGATGATGTTGCGCAAATACCTAATATATTTGCAATCAATTGCGAAGAGAAACATCGTCCACACTTTCAGCGTGGACTCATCAGCTCGTGCCTATCGATGTCCTCGGACTGTGTCCGAGGTTCAACATAAACGTCGCTGCTTCGCAGCTCCAAGCGCCTCAAAAACGGTGGCATGCCACGGCCCTACAAGGGCCCGTTTTATGGCTGCTTCGCAGCTCCAAGCACCTCAAAAACAGTGGCATGCCACGACTCTACAAGGGGAGAAATAGGCGAAAAAGCGGATTGGGAAGAATTAAGGGGACTGGGGAGAGGGCAAAAAAGACGTAAGAGGCGCTTAGGCGCCCCTTACCTTGATGTTTTCACAACGAATTGTCAGATAGAATCTGCAATTCTTATTGTGATTTGCTTTCTATTTTTATCTTGCACTACAAAGTTAGTGAATGGCGTTGAATGTTCAAAATAATTTTGTAACTTTATGGCATCATAAACTAAAATTTAACAAATTCCACATATTTTTTCAAATTTAATACCTCAGTTAATAATGCAAATACTCGGTTTAGACCTCGGTGTAGCATCTATAGGATGGTCACTTATTGAAGTTGATGACATAACATTTGCTCCCATTGAAATATTAGGCATGGGGAGCCGAATTGTCAATCTCTCAGTTGATGAAACCAATGCTTTCTCAAAAGCTTCAGGAGAAACGCCCAATTCACAACGCACGATGCGCCGAACTGCGCGAAAAATGCTTCAGCGCCGTAAACAACGCAGGAAAGTGCTTCAAAACACGTTGCACAGACATGGGATGTTTGACCGCGAAGATGCGCTGAATAATCTTCCTCCTTTGGAATTATGGAAGTTACGGGCCAAAGCCGCAGACCCGGTAAATCGCCTCACACTCAAAGAGCTTGGCAGAGTGGTATTGCACTTGAGCCAAAAACGTGGCTACCAACATGCTCGCCAAAGCAGCGATGCAGAGTCGAAAGACACGAAATTTGTCGGAGCAATCAATCAGCGCTATGAGGAGCTGAAAACTACCGGCAAGACCTCGGGGCAAATGATGTATGCGAAGCTGAAAGAGTCGGAGGTTAAATCAGAGGGGAGTAAAGGCTCGGTTGTAACCTTTCGCATAAAGGAGGGGGATGCTGTAAATAGTAACCTTCTTCCTCGACAAGCTCACAAAGATGAGTTGATTACGATATTGAAAGCTCAGCAGAAGCACTACCCCGATGTGCTGACCGACAAGGTTTGCGACCAGATTTTTAACATCATATTCTATCAGCGTCCTTTGAAATCGTGCAAGGACCTGGTGAACCGATGTGAAATGTTTGATTTCAAATTTATCAACGAGCGAGGGAAAACAGTGAACGGGAGCCCGAGAGTGGCGCCCAAAACATCGCCCATAGCGCAGCTCACCCATATATGGGAAACTGTCAACAACATTCGCCTGGTTAACTTGCGCAACAAGGTGCTGACCGGAGACACACCCGATGCGGGATTGACTACATTGGAATATCGCAAGACCCGCGAAGTATTTAACCTCACGCTTGATGAAAAAAAGGCTTTAGTGGACTATTTGAGCACTCATGAAAAGCTAACGGCTACCGAGCTATTAAAAACCGTTCATTTGAAACGCGCCGATGGCTTTAAGTCAGAGTCAAACATGACATCGGCCGGCATCAAGGGAAACAAAACCTATACAGAGCTTTACAAAGCGCTTGAGGGCGTTGACAACCGCGATGAGCTGCTCCGCTTTGACGTGCAGATTGATGAAACTATTGATAAAGAAACCGGCGAGGTTAAGCTGATTGTTAATGACGATATAATCAATCAGCCTCTTTACCGTCTGTGGCACTTAATTTATTCGGTGCCAGACGACGAGTCACTCAAACGTGCGTTGCCCGAGCAATTCGGCATTACCGATCCTGATGTTATCGAGCGATTGTGCCGTATCGACTTTACAAGCGCCGGCTATGCGAATACATCAGTGAAGTTCATGCGGCGAATACTCCCCTACTTGATGAATGGAGAAATTTACAGTGAAGCTTGCGCAAAGGCAGGTTTCCGCCATTCTGATTTTGAGACAAAAGAGGAAGCAGCAGCAAGAGAATTGGCTGAGAGAATAGAGCCATTGGAAAAGGGAGCGTTGCGCCAGCCATTGATTGAAAAGGTGTTGAATCAGATGATTAACCTGGTTAATGCCGTTATTGACCAATATGGGCCGATTGACGAAGTAAGAGTTGAGCTCGCCCGCGAGTTGAAACAAAACAAGGATAAACGCGTCAAAGCATCCGAAGAGATTAATAAGAATGAAAAGGTAAATGCAGCCAATGCCGTTAAAATTAGGGAACTTGGGCTGCCGGTTAATCGCAGGACACTGCAAAAGTATCGCCTATGGGAGGAAACGGAGCATCGGTGCATCTACTGCAACGCTCCCATAACAGCTGCAGCATTCCTGTCAGGCGAACTCTCGGAAGTGGAGCATATCATTCCACGCTCGCTATTTTTTGATGACAGTTTCTCCAACAAAACATGTTCATGCTCAACCTGTAACCACGCAAAAGACAACCAGACCGCGTTTGACTTTATGGAGTCAAAAGGGGAAAAAGCTCTGCTTGACTTCCAACACCGCGTTGAGCAGCTCAAAGAAGCCGGAAAGATTTCAAAAACCAAACTTAACCGCTTTCTGACGACTGCCAAAGAGATTCCGACCGACTTTATAGAGCGCGACCTGAAGCAAACTCAATATATATCGAAAAAAGCGATGGAGTTGCTGCGCGAAGTTGTGCGCAACGTTTACGCCTCATCGGGTAAAGTAACCGACTTTTTCCGTAATGCTTGGGGTTATAACCGCTTGCTCGAAACACTTAATCTTGAACGCTACGAAGCGGCCGGAATGGTGGAACAGAATGGCTCACGCAAGTTTATAAAAGAGTGGACCAAACGCCTGGACCACCGCCATCATGCCGTTGATGCACTGACTGTGGCGCTGACTCGCCAGAGCTATGTGCAGCGACTGAGCACACTAAATGCATCGCGCGACGAAATGTACGCTGAAATTAGTCAAAGCTTCGACCGCGCTTATTCATTGCTTGAACAATGGGCTATGAAGCGCCCCCACTTCTCCCCTGCTCAGGTTATGGAAAGCTTGGAGCGAATAGGAGTTTCATTCAAGGCGGGCAAGAAAGCCACCACGCCCGGCAGAGATGTCGGGAAAGGTAAACGCTTAGGTGTGCCCCGCGGGCCATTGCATGAAGAAACCATATATGGGCGCATCTATGTCTCCGGCGAAGATAAACCTTTGGTTAAATGCTTGAAAACTCCCGATATTATTGCCGACAAAGCGATCAGAGAGCAGATAATCAAGCTTATGAACGCAAATAATGGCGATGATAAAGCTGTAGCCAAACTGCTGAAGAAAAATCTCATTACTGACGTATCCGGTCAACCCATTGAAAAGGTAAAGACGCGCTCACTTGAGTTTATCAAGCGCGAAAAGGTTGAAGCGCTGAAAGCGAAACAAATAGATAAAATTGTTGATAAAGCTGTTAGAGAAGCAGTGGCGGAGCGATTTAAAGAATGTGGCTCAGAGAAAGCATTTCAGCAGAGCATAGCCGAACGTCCTATTTATCTGACGCCAACTTCACCCTTCCCGATAAAGCGCGTTACCCGACTTACGGGGTTGAAAGATAGCAGTATGGTAGCTGTTAAACATCATCAGGGCAAACCTATCGGATTTGCCAAAACGGGTAGTAATCACCATGTGGCCTTTTATCGATTGGCCGACGGCAAAGTTCAGGAGATGGTTACAAGCTTCTGGATTGCCGTTAAGCGTCGCAATCTCGGGCTACCGGCACTGATTACCGACCCAAAAGCAGCTTGGGAACTGATTGAACAACTGCCTGACAACACTCACGACATTGAGGAGGTTGCAGCTACGTTACCCCCTATCGACTCAGAACTCGTGCTTTCGCTGGCAACGAATGAAATGGTAGTGCTTGGGATGGGAGATGATGAATGGCACGATGCCGTGGCTGCTCGCGACTTAGCCAAAATCAACAAACATCTTTACAGGGTGCAGAAATTAGCTACAAATAACTATGTGTTCCGACATCATACCCATACATTAACAACCGACGATGAAATTGCAAAATTGAGTAAGAACTATATTCTAATAACAAGTTGGGGAGCACTTCAGAATGCTAATGTGAGGCCGGTGAAAATATCTAACTTAGGACAAATAATTTTGCCTGAAAATGGTTAAGCGAACGTTGCTGTTTACGAATCCGGCAAGACTGTCGCTACGGAACAAACAATTGTTGATCAACCTTGAGGGGGAGAATGGGAAGCCCCCTCAAGAGTTGACCCGACCGATTGAGGATATAGGCGTGGTTATAATCGAGAGTCAATGCGTTACGCTGACGTCGGCACTGCTATCGGCATTGCTGTCAAAGAATGTGGCAGTGATAACGTGCGATAAATCGCATCTGCCTGAAGGATTGCTGCTTAACCTATCGGGAAATACGCTGCAATCAGAGCGGTTTTTAGCTCAGATTGGAGCTTCGCAACCGCTGAAAAAACAGCTGTGGCAACAAACGGTGCAAGCCAAAATCAGCAATCAAGCCGCGGCGCTAAAAATGGTTGCCGGAGCTGAAAACGGCTGCATGATAAGATGGGTTGATAGAGTTAAGAGTGGCGACAGCGAAAACCTTGAAGGACGCGCAGCTGCCTATTATTGGCGCAACTTTTTTCCGAAAGAGATGGATTTCAGGCGCGACCGCGACGGTGTTCCGCCTAATCATTTGCTCAACTACGGTTACATAATATTGCGCGGGATTGTGGCTCGCAGCTTGGTTGGGAGCGGATTGCTGCCAACATTAGGGATTCATCATCGCAACCGCTACAATGCCTATTGTCTGGCCGACGATATAATGGAGCCTTACAGGCCCTTCGTTGATATTATAGTGGCCGAAATAGTTAAAGAGCGAGGCCACGATATTCCTATGGATAAAGATGCGAAACAGCGATTGCTGAAGTTGCCGACGGTAGACGTAATGATTGACGGGCGGAAAAGCCCGCTGATGGTAGCCACTCAGCTGACTACGGCCTCGCTTGCTCAATGCTACAGCGGAGAACGACGCAAATTATTATACCCTAACATAACACCGACCAATGATTAACACAACCCGTTTCAACCAGTACAAAATTATGTGGACCTTAGTGCTTTTTGACCTACCAACAGAAACAAAACGACAGCGGAAAGCTGCAGCACAATTCCGAAAATCACTTATGGCCGATGGGTTCAACATGTTTCAATACTCGATCTATTCTCGCCATTCGCCCTCGAAGGAGAATAGCGATGTGCATGTTAAGCGCACGGTTAATGCTTTGCCCGATGAGGGTAGAGTGTGCATAATCAGGTTGACTGACAAGCAATTTGGCGATATATTGGTGTTTGACCGAGCAGCTAAAATTGAGCCGCCGAAAGAGAGCTTCCAATTAGAGTTGTTTTAAGAGGAGACAGAATTAGAGCCGATGCAAAAATCAATATTAATGACAGGTGCGTAAATAAAAAATATGCTCCAAGAGAGCTCATTTTGCAAATTTTTCAGTCGGGTAGATTTCTAACAATTCTACCCGGTTTTGTTACTATCCCGAATAAAGTATATTTTTTAAATTGTAACATTGATTGCAACTATCTAAAAATCAAGCAATCACACCGGTTGGAT